>CAZDXY010000015.1:0-48551 GCA_964509385.1 uncultured Rikenellaceae bacterium | reverse complement strand
TTTTGGGGGGGATCAGAGGAATTTGAACTTTTTCCTCTGATTTTCTGTTTAAAAACAAGAGTTTTTATTTATCAATATGTTAAAAAAGTATGTTTAATGTTGTAAAAAAATCAATCGATTTGGGTGATGGTCGTACCATTACCATCGAAACCGGAAAGCTTGCCAGGCAAGCCAACGGATCGGTTGTTATCCGTATGGGTAAAACAATGATGCTCGCCACGGTGGTGAGTGCAAAAGAGGCTAAAGAAGATGTTGACTTCATGCCGTTAAGTGTTGACTACAAAGAGAAATTTGCTGCAAGTGGTCGATTCCCTGGAGGATTCCTTAAAAGGGAAGCAAAACCGTCTGATTATGAAGTGCTTATTGCTAGACTTGTTGATAGGGCTTTACGCCCACTTTTTCCTGATGATTTTCATGCCGAAACTTTCGTTACCATTAACTTAATTTCTGCTGAGAAGGAGATTACTCCCGATGCACTTGCTGGTTTAGCTGCATCTGCAGCCCTTACCATTTCCGATATACCTTTTAACGGTCCAATTTCGGAAGTAAGAGTGGCAAGAATAGACGGAAATTTAGTCATCAATCCATCCTTTAGTCAGTTGGAAAATGCTGATATAGACATGATTGTAGGTGCAACCTATGATAATATTTTAATGGTCGAAGGTGAGATGAATGAAGTTTCGGAAGAGGATATGCTCGAAGCTATCAAATTTGCACACAATGCCATAAAGAAGCATTGTGTGGCCCAGATTGAATTGGCAAAAGAACTTGGAGTGGTGAAGCGTGAGTACTGTCACGAGAAAAACGACGAAGAACTTCGTACTCAGGTAAAATCATTCTGCTACGATAAAGTATATAAGGTGGCAAAGTCAATGCTACCAAAGCATGAACGGGGCGATGCATTCTCAGCCATTAAGGAAGAGTTCATGCTAACCATTCCAGAGGATGAGCGTGAAGCCAAAGAAATGTTGGTCTCAAGGTATTACCACGATGTTGAGAAGGATGCTATGCGCCGTATGATTCTTGACGAAGGGATAAGGCTTGATGGACGAAAAACAGATCAGATAAGACCCATTGAATGCGAAGTAGACTATTTACCATCAGCCCATGGCTCAGCCCTTTTTACAAGAGGTGAAACGCAGTCTCTTACTTCCGTTACGCTTGGAACTAAACTTGACGAAAAGATTATTGATGAAGTATTGGTTCGTGGGACAGAGAAATTTACTTTACACTATAACTTTCCCCCGTTCTCAACAGGAGAAGCAAGACCATATAGGGGCGTAAGCCGAAGAGAAATTGGTCACGGTAACCTTGCCCACAGGGCATTGAAGAAAATGGTGCCAACTGGCGAGGATAATCCATATACTGTAAGAGTGGTTAGCGATATTCTCGAGTCAAACGGATCATCATCAATGGCAACTGTTTGTGCTGGAACGTTGGCACTTATGGATACTGGTATAAAAATAAAAAAACCAGTATCGGGTATTGCCATGGGATTGATTTCTGAACCAAAGGGTGCAAAATTTGCCGTTCTTTCAGACATATTAGGAGATGAAGATCATCTTGGTGATATGGATTTTAAAGTTACAGGTACAAAAGATGGTATCACTGCCACTCAGATGGATATTAAGGTAGATGGACTTCCTTATGAAGTACTTTCGAAAGCACTTAATCAGGCACGAGATGGAAGATTGCACATTTTGGGAATTATGACAAAAGCTATGGCTGAGCCACGCCCAGACCTGAAACCACATGCTCCCAGAATTGAGCAATTTAGCATTCAAAGAGATATGATTGGTGCAGTCATTGGTCCTGGAGGCAAAATTATTCAGGAGATTCAACGCGAAACCGGAGCTACCATTAACATTGAAGAGATCAATAATCATGGTATTGTTACTGTTTTTGCCGATAATGCAGAGTCGAGGAATGCAGCAGTGAAGTGGATAAAAGGTATAGCAGCAACCCCAGAAGTGGGTGAGGTATATACTGGTAAAGTTAAGTCCATAATGCCCTTTGGAGCCTTCATCGAAATAATACCTGGAAAAGATGGGCTTTTGCATATTTCCGAAATTGATTGGAAACGTATTGCAAAGGTCGAAGATGTACTTAAAGAGGGTGATATAATTGATGTTAAATTAATTGAAGTTGATAGTAAGACAGGAAAATTGAAACTTTCTCGAAAAGTTTTATTGCCTCGCCCGGATAAAAATCAGTAATAAAATCGTTAAGGTTCGTTGATTTAACCAATTATTCCCAAAATTTTAATAGGAGTAGTTTCTAAGCTACTCCTATTTTTTTATCAAAAACAAATTGTTGTAAATGCTAATAGGTTACTCAAATTAAGCTTAAAAAACTTTCATAGATGTCGGAAATCTGCTCATGAAACTGTTTTAACTTCCAAAAATTATTATTCAAATACTCTCTTATAACACACTTTTTTTTTAAAAATCACTACATTTACAAGATTTTTATAATCTATTGCATAAATTTGTATTTTATCAATTGTAAAACAGCAAAAGCACCATTTTTATGAAGAAACTAATACCATTTATTTTAGCAGCAACTGTGATGGTTTTTTTGTCATGCGACAGGAACAAGATTAAGTATCCTGAAACAAAAAAGGTTGATGTCGTTGATACCTATTTTAGTGTTAATGTAGCTGATCCTTACCGTTGGTTCGAGGATGATAAATCGGAAGGATTAGAAGAATGGATTAAAGCTCAGAACGATATTACCTTTGATTACTTGAGCAAAATTCCATTCAGAGAAAGCATTCGTAATCGATTATCAGAATTATGGGATTACACCACCATCTCCACACCTTACATCAAGGCTGGGAAAATATTCTTTTCAAAGAGAGAAGGATTACAAAACCAAGCTGTATTCTATTTTCAGAATTCATTACTTGATGAACCAAGGGTTTTAATTGACCCCAATGCTTTTTCCGAAGATGGAACCATTGCCATTTCTGGAATTAGCATATCTGGAAATGGAAAATTTGTTGCTTATGCAGTTGCTGATGGAGGGTCAGATTGGATGAAAATCATGGTGCGTGAAATAGAAACAGGCAAAGATTTACCCGATCAAGTACGATGGGTTAAGTTTTCAGGGATCGAATGGTTTAAAGATGGTTTTTTTTACAGCCGCTACGATGAGCCAAAAGAAGGTAGTGAGTTAATTAATGTAAACCAATACCACAAAGTCTATTACCATAAGTTGGGTACATCTCAGGATGAGGATGAGCTGGTCTTTCATAACAGAAACTATCCTTTGAGAAATTATAGAGCACAAGTAACCAACGATGAGAAGTTTTTAATAGTTTCTGAATCCGAATCTACTCATGGAAATTCACTTTATATTTCAAATCTAAATAAAAAGGAGTATGATTTTCTTAATCTTACAACAAGTTTCGAGTATAATTACTATGTGATTGATCATGTAGACGATCATCTTTACGTATTAACTAATTATCGTTCACCAAAGTATAAGTTAATAAAGATAAACATTAATTCACTTGATATTGGTAACTGGAGAGATGTTTTGCCAGAAAGCAAAGATGTACTTGAGAGTTGTGTTATGGCTGGAGGAAAGATTATTGCCACATACATTGAAGATGTAAAAAGCCGTGTTGAGATATATAACCTTAATGGTGACAAGTTGCATCAAATTAAACTCCCAACGCTAGGTACAGTGGCTGGAGTCAGCTCATCATATAAGGAGAAGATGGCTTTCTTCACATTTACATCTTTTACAGTACCCTCGGTAGTTTACTCATTTGATACCGAGACCTACGAAATGAAAGAGCATTTTAGACCTAGAATTAATTTCGATTTCGAAGGCTATGATGTGAAACAGGTTTTCTATAAAAGCAAAGACGATACTGAAGTGCCAATGTTTATTGTTCATAAAAAGAACGTAGAACTTAACGGACAAAATCCTACTTTACTATATGGTTATGGTGGCTTTAACGCAAGTCTTAAGCCCTCCTTTTCTCCTTCAAGGCTTGTATGGCTTGAGAATGGCGGAGTATATGCAATGGCAAATATCCGTGGTGGAGGTGAATACGGTGAAAATTGGTATCGCTCTGGAACCAAGTTGAATAAACAAAATGTGTTCGACGACTTTATTGCTGCTGCCGAGTATTTAATAGCTGAAAACTACACATCCTCTAAAAAACTGGCCATACAGGGAGGATCCAATGGAGGATTGCTCGTCGGCGCGGTGGTTAATCAACGTCCAGATCTCTTTAAGGTTGCCATTCCACAAGTTGGCGTAATGGATATGCTTCGCTTTCATTTGTTTACCATTGGGTGGGCTTGGGTTAACGATTATGGCTCAAGTGAGGATTCAATACAGTTCCTAAACCTTTACAAGTATTCTCCGATACATAATGTGAAAACTAGCCCACGCTATCCAGCAATACTTGTCACAACTGCTGAACGAGATGATCGTGTAGTTCCTGCTCATTCTTTTAAATATATTGCTACACTTCAGGAAAAACAAGAAAAAGGTGCAAATCCTAAACTTATCAGAATCCAGACAAGGGCAGGGCATAGCGCAGGAACTCCAACTTCAATGAGAATAGATGAGGCAGCAGATATTTATTCCTTCATCTTTTACAACTTGGGTGAAGATATCAAATAGAGTTTGGCTTGAGAAAATGATATGATAGAAGGAGTTGGGATAATTGCCCAACTCTTTTTTTACTAATCGGCTATTTTATGCGATACCTTGTTATTGAAGGGAATATTGGAGCAGGAAAAACTACTTTGGCAAGTATGTTGGCTAAAGATTTAAATGCTAGGCTTGTTCTTGAGCAGTTTGCTGATAACCCTTTTTTGCCAAAGTTTTACAATGATCCTCAGCGATTTAGTTTTCCTCTTGAACTTTCTTTCTTAGCCGAAAGATATAAACAGCTTAATGATGAGCTTAGGGCAGTTTCACTTTTTCAACCCATGGTCATTGCTGACTACTTTTTTATGAAATCATTGATATTTGCCCAGAATACATTAGCGCAGGATGAGTTTAATCTTTACAGGCAGATATTCGAAATAATATATAGTTCAATACCCAAACCCGATCTATATGTTTACTTGCATTTACCTGTTTCAAAACTTATTGGTAACATTAAAAAGCGAGGACGGGAATATGAACAGTCAATTTCATCTAGCTATTTGGAGAATATTGAAGAAGGTTACTTTAAATTCTTTAAACAGCATACCGATTTTAAGTTCCTGATAATTGACACATCCAATATCGATTTTGTTGAAAATCAAGAAGATTACAAAAAGATTAAGTCTGCAATATTTGACAAACATCATGAAATTGGGGTTGAAAGGTTATTTTTTTAATATTTATAGGCAATTTTTATCCATAAAGGTTTTCTATTTATCAAAAGAGTATTAAATTTGTAAGTTGTTATATAAAAAGTAAGAAAACCAAATTAAACTCTAATAGACTATGAAAAGAATTAAATTCAGTTTATTGTAAAGGGTACTATCGAAGGTACCTTCCCTGCAAAATACTTCAACAAAAAGGCCATTTTGGAGATTACACCAGTATTGGTTTATCAGGGAGGTGAACTTCCATTACCAGTAAAGATGCTTCAGGGACAAGATGTTGAAGATAATCATCAAGTAATCTCTAACGAAGCCGGAGGCTCATTTAAGCACGATATTGAGTTTGAGTACCTGGATGCCATGATGAAATCCGATCTCGAACTACGGTTCGTTATCATTTATAAGGACAAAAGAATTCCATTTGATTTACCCCAAAAGATTGGCGTAGGAGTTTTGGCTACTTACAAATTGGTGAATATGAACCCTAAACCCATCATGCTAAAGGACAATTTCCAAAGAGTTATATCTTCAAAGAAAGAAGCTCAAATCAACTTCGTCATTCAGCGTTCCGATATTCGTAAATCAGAACTTACAAAGGATGAGATTAATACTTTAGAGAACTTTATCAAAGAAACTGCAGGTGAAGAAAGTCTTGAATTGAAGGGTATTAAAGTTTCAGCTTATGCATCACCCGATGGACCAGAAACTCTCAACGAAAAACTTTCGAAAGAACGTGGAAATAATACAGAAAAGTGGTTGGGCGACATATTCAAGAAAGCTAAAGTTGAAGGAAAACCCGCTGATTATGTAACTGTTGAAACTACTGCTGAGGACTGGGATGGATTCCAAAAACTAGTTCAAGCTTCTGATATTCAGGATAAAGAGTTAATTCTCCGTGTACTTTCAATGTACTCCGATCCAGCAGTTCGTGAAAAAGAAATTAAGAATCTTAGCAAAGTATATCTTGTTTTAGCAGAAAAAATTCTACCAGAACTCCGTCGCTCTAAAATGATTGCTAACGTTGATAAGGTTGGCTATTCCGATGAAGAGCTGAAAGAAATGGTTGATAATGATAACTTTGGCGAACTTAATATTGAGGAGATGCTTTATGCTGCCACATTATATCCCGATAATGACAATAAACTAAAAGTTTATAAAAAGGCAGCTGAAGTTCATGGCGATGTTCGTGCTCACAATAACGTAGCATACATTAACATACTTAATGGTGACGTTGCCGCTGCAAAAGAATCTGTAAGTGCAGCAGCTGCAGTTGATGCTAATAATCCAGCAGTTAAGAATAACATGGGTTGTGTTGCTATGCTTGAGGGTGATTTGGATGCCGCCGAAAATCATTTTGTTTCCGCAACCAATGCTGGTAACGATGTGAAGTATAATCTGGGTATTATTGCCATTATTAAGAATAAATATCCTGCTGCCGTTGAGTATTTAGGTGGAACCGATACTTTCAACCAAGGATTGGCCATGCTTCTTACCAATAAGAACGATGCCGCTAAAAACACCTTCCAAAAGGTAGATTGTGCAAAATCATTCTACGGATTAGCAATAGTTGGTGCTCGCACTCAGGATGAGAATATGGTTTTGAATAACCTTCGCACTGCAATTGGTAAAGATGCTTCACTTAAGGAGCGTGCTAAAATTGACTTAGAATTCCGCAACTATTTCCAGAACGATGCCTTCATGGCTATTGTTCAGTAATTAATTGATATTTATTAATAGTAAAGGGCGCCAAAAGCGCCCTTTACTATTTTTTATCTTTTTGCGGTTTGCTTTACAAAGAAATCCCAAATTGTAATGCCAGCTGTAACAGCAACATTAAAGGAGTGCTTTGTTCCAAATTGAGGTATTTCAATAGTGCCATCGCACTGGTCAATTGTTTGTTGAGATACCCCTTTTAGCTCATTGCCAAAAACGAAAGCATATTTCCCCTCAATACTAGGCAGAAAATTTCTTATGTCGGTGCATTGGGTGGTTTGCTCAAGGGCAAAAACTTTATAAGCGTTTTTATGCAAACTATCAACAGCTTTGGCGGCTGTGTCAAAGTATTCCCATACTACAGAATCTTCAGCACCCAAGGCAGTTTTGTGAATTTCTGGGTGTGGAGGAGTTGCTGAAATACCACAAATATAAATTGCTTCAACCCCAAGAGCATCGCTAGTTCTAAAAATTGAACCTATGTTATTTAGGCTTCTAACATTGTCGAGTACTATTATAAGGGGAATCTTTTTAGTTTCCTTAAACTCTTCAATTGTAAGCCTATTCAGTTCTGCCATACTAAGTTTTCGATTCTCTTTCATATTAAATTTGCTTTATGGGTAAGGTAAGGCAAATATTTATCTTTTTTTTGTACTTTAGTTGCACTGCAAATTAAATCTTTTTCCAATGAATATTCATGAGTATCAAGCCAAAGATTTGTTAAAAAAGGCTGGCGTAGCAGTACCCGCTGGTAGGGTTGTGTTTAACTCCGACGAGGCAGTTGAGGTAGCAAAAGAAATTATGGATTCCACTGGAACCAATGCCATTGCCGTAAAAGCACAAATTCACGCTGGTGGTCGGGGTAAAGGGGGAGGTGTTAAAATTGCCAAAACACTTGATGAGGTGAAGCAATTCAGCCAGGCAATTTTAGGGATGAATCTGGTAACTCATCAAACGGGTCCAGAGGGAAAGTTGGTAAAAAAAGTGCTGGTTGAGCAGGGAATTTATTACCCTGGCCCATCGCCGGTTAAAGAATTTTATATGAGCATACTACTAAACAGGGCAAATGGTAGGAATATGGTTTTATACTCAACCGAGGGGGGTATGGACATTGAAGCAGTTGCAGAAAAAACCCCGCATCTAATATTCAAAGAGGAGATACATCCAATGGGTATACAGCCTTTTCAGGCTCGTAGAATTGCATTTAACCTAGGACTGTCAGGTAAGGCATTCTCGCAGATGGTAAAGTTTGTTACTGCTCTTTACAACGCCTACATTGATTACGATGCAACTCTGTTTGAAATAAATCCTGTTTTTAAAACATCCGACGACCTTATATTTGCCGCCGATGCAAAGGTAAATCTCGACGACAATTCCCTTTTCAGGCATCCCGAATTGGTTGAACTAAGGGATTTGGATGAGGAGGACCCCACTGAGGTTGAAGCTTCTGAGTCTAATTTGAATTTTATAAAACTTGATGGTAACGTGGGCTGTATGGTTAATGGGGCAGGTTTGGCAATGGCAACCATGGATATTATTAAACTTTCGGGCGGTGATCCAGCCAATTTCCTCGATGTTGGCGGAACGGCCAACGCCACAACTGTTGCTGCAGGGTTCAGAATCATTCTAAAAGATCCAGCCGTGAAGGCTATTCTGATAAATATTTTTGGTGGTATTGTGCGTTGCGACAGAGTAGCCCAAGGTGTTGTTGATGCCTACAAAGAGATTGGCGATATACCCGTTCCAGTAATTGTTAGATTACAAGGAACTAACGCCAAGGAAGGTAAAGAGCTAATTGACAGCAGTGGTCTAAAGGTTTACTCTGCCATTACGCTGCAAGAGGCAGCCGACTTGGTAAAACAAATAGTTAATTAAGTTTAATGATTATACCTAAAAACGAAAACCCGTGGAACACCACGGGTTTTTAAATTCTATCCGAATTTATCATTAGTTTTTTGCAGGGCAGGTGCTAATACCTAATAAAGTATAAAGCCCACAAAAACTTATTAAAGCAGTTGCAATTGGAATTATAGCAAGTAAACCCCACCAACTTTGGAAGTAAATTCCTGCTGCTGCTATTCCTAAACCAATCACAAATCTAATAACCTTATCAGTTGTTCCAATATTCTTTTTCATAATCAAGTATTTTTTAATTTTAATCACATAAACATACTTGATTATTAAATGTTCAACGAATAATAAATATTTTAAAAATTAGTTATATCCATTCAACGGGTTTTCGCCGCACAGGCATTGTCATGCACCTAGCACCGCCGCCTCCCCTTGGCAGTTCACTACCATCGATGGTAATAACGTACTTATTGTAGATGGCAAGGTCAACCTTACCGCTAATAACCTCTTTGGCCCTGATAATCTCAAAGCCGTTTCGGTTCATTTCCTCCATGGTGTAGGTGTTGCGGGCATAGCCAATAACTTTGCCGGGTCCGATGGCAAAGAAGTTGGCGCCGCTATGCCACTGCTCACGCTCTTGAGTCCATGAATCCATGGTGCCCCCGCAATGAATAGGCTTCATATTCATGCCTAATGTTTTAAGTGCAGAGAGTATGTTTTCGACGTTTTTAATTTCTTTGACTTTACAGTTCTCAATTGTAATGATTACCGTTTGAAATTTGTTGGGTCGAAGAATTAACGGTTCGAAAATCATACATGCATCAACATCAAGAATAGTGAACACCATATCGAGATGAATAAAAGATTCGGGTTTATATGGTAATTCCTGCACAATTATGTGTTGCACTTTTTTTTCTTTTTTAGAACATAAGCTTTTGATAATAAAATCAATTCCCTGAGTAGTTGTTCTGATGCTGTTGCCTACTAAAATAATATCATCACGGGCAATTAGCACATCACCTCCTTCTATGGAAATGTTACAGTTATTATTTAATGGCAAAGGATTAATAGTATTAGCTTTTAATGTATCAGAGTCCTTAAATATGGCTTCCATTATTAAGGTTTCGCGATCACGAACCTTGCTTGCCATTTTTCCAACCAGAACCTCATCATACATTGAAATTGCAGCATCGCGAGTAAAATAAAAGTTGTAAAGTGGTGGAAGAGAATATCTATCATTACTAAGGAAACTTGTGAGCGTATTGCGTTTAATGGGTAAACCTTCAATTAAAAGCCTTACTAAATCCTTCGAAGCAATTGATGATAATTCATCGTGAAGATTCATTACACCTTCATTCTTGCATATTGAACTAATTAATTTTTCCCTTGCTTTAGGTTTTCTAACCACTTCATAAAGCAAATCTTTTATCTCAAAAGTTTTTGTGATTTTGGAAAGTACACCACTTATCTGAGCAAACTCCTTTTGAGCAACCGAAAGATTAAGAATATCACTATATAATGCTCTATGAGCATCAATCGGAGTCATATTTTCAACTTCAAGTCCAGGTGTATGAATTATTACCCCTTCCAATAATCCAATCTCTGATTGGACATCGACTACCATTTTTGTTTCCATCGTCAAGTAATTAAAAAACAATGATAATGTAGATCTTAATAAAAAACTGGTAAAGATAACCTGATTTTAAGAACATTATCCCTTAAATGTTGCTGTTAAGTAGCAGTTAATTTTAAATCGAAATTAGTATTAATCAAAGTAATGTGTTACCTTAAAAGTGACTAAATGTATAAAAATTGTATTTGTAAACTGGTTTAAATAGATCAAGAAATGTAAATACTGAAATATTTAAATTTGATATAGGGTTTGTTCGCCAATAAAAAGTTGACGTTTATCAAACAGTTTTCCTACATAAATTTTTATGATGTATTTTTGTTTTGGAAAGATAAGCTAATGGCTTATTAATTTCCGGTGGTTAATGAGAGTACGGCGCAGATCCCATCTGCGCCGTATGTTTTTTGTTGCTTCCATTAAACTATTTTTTTTTCATTGTTCGTAAGGATAGAACATGAATTGAAACTCCTGCAGCAACCAAAACTAGGATTATTTGAACCCATAGCAGTTCTTGCATTATGTAAATACTGGTAAGAATGGTTCCCCAAAGTAATACTAGTGTGAAAATTTTAATGCCAGGACTTATTGCCCTATGATGAATGTAGTTGCGTATGTAATTACCAAATATGCGATGTGTTAAAAGCCATCTGTATAGTCGTTGGGAGCTACGCACAAAAAGGTATGCAGCCAATAGAAAAAAAGGGGTTGTGGGAAGTATTGGTAATGCAATGCCAACAATGCCTAATCCAACTGATAAAAGCCCGCCAATAATCATCAAATAGCGGATTTTCGATTTTGTGACTTTTGTTGGTTTTTGATTAATCATTTAAAGCTGGGAGTTAGGTATTGAATCACTTTTTATGACTCCCATCGCAATAGGGTTTGTTCTGTGAACGTCCACAAGCACAAAGGTATATTTCCTCAGGATTATTGGGTTTAAGTATGCAGTTATCAATATCAGTAATTGTGAAATTGCCTGTAACTTTAATTGGACCATTACGGATAATAGTAACCTCTGCTGTTTTTTTTGTATTGTTAGTATTCATGATTATTCTTTGTTATCTCTGAAACCGATTTTAAAATGAGTTCCATCACAAAAAGGAAGATTCCCCGATGCTCCGCATCGGCAAAGCGATACCATCTGCATCGACTTTAGCTCAACTCCATCGGGTCCAACAATTTTGAACTTTCCACTAAAGAGGATAGGCCCGTTTCTCATAATCTGAATCTGAACAGGTTTTTGTTCAGATTCAGACTGGATAATACCACCTTCTGTTGTATCTTTTACTGCTTTGGGAGATTTTTCCTGTTGGTTCTTCTCGTTATCGTTCCACTTAAAAGTTAATGCTTCGGTTGGACACTGATTATGAATACACTCGCCAGGCTTCCAAAAAACAGTTATTTCATCGTTGGAATAGCTGCGATTATTTTTTTCCATTTTTCAAGGTTAATAATTTACTTGTGAAAAACACATCGCTGCTGATATTGTTTGCCAAAATATTAATTGTTTTTTACTTTCTGATAACCAAACAGCTGGCAATTACATCGTGTAACGCTTGCTTTTTTTCAGTAAAACCTGCCATGATATAACCAATGTAAAGGGTCATATTGGTAATTATTCGGGCAAAGTATCTTCCACTTGCTCTGGCAAATGAAATGCGTTCGCCATCTAAATTTGTCACTTTTATGCTTACAGCAAGCTTACCAAGGGTACCTCCATGTTTTGATGATTCCATTAAAGCATAGTACAGCCAACCCATAACAAGGCTAAGCAAAGATGTTAAAATAATGGCACCTACAATGGTTCCAATTTTAAGCCAATTCCCATCAATAAATATATCTTCAAAAGAATCCATGTTCTTTAGGCTTAAAGCTGAACCAATAATCGACAAAATTGCGGGTACAGCAATGATAAAACCTCCAATTGAAAGAACAATGCTATCAATTAGGTAAGCAGCAAACCTTAACCTGAAGCCTGCATAGCGTATCTCCTGTTCATTTGCCTTTTGATTCTCAATAATTTCCATGGTTAATTTTTCTTAGGTTAATTGATGATTTTTATTTTTTTGTGAAAATTCTAAAAAAAAATGGATAGTAAAAAATATTTTTGGCATTTTTTATGTGTAAAAGCAATTATTACATATATTTTAGCTTAACATTTAGCTACCAAAAACGTTTAAAGAATTGGTTAGGAAATGATTAACATGAAGCATTTTAAGTTTATAGTAGTACTTCTTTTTGTAGTGTTTGGAAGTATTTCCAGAGTTAATGCCCAAAATCCGATTGTAGTTGATGGGTATACTATTCTTCCAATTACAGTTATTGATGGAGATACACTTCCGCATGCTCTAATTCCACAGATAGTTGTTTTTCCAACCCGTAAATTTGCCAATAAACGCGATTACCGTCAATACCAAAGGCTCATAAGAAATTTAAAAATAGTTTACCCATATGCCATTATTGCCAAAATGAAGATATCGGAAATGGATGCTCATTTTAGCAGTCTAAACACCGATTTGGAAAGAAAAGCCTATGCAAAACAGGTAGAGAAAGAACTTCGCAATGAGTTTGAGGGTCAGCTGGTAGAACTTACCATTACCCAAGGGAGGCTTTTAATAAAGTTAATCGATAGAGAAGTAGGGCGTACTTCATACGATATTATTAAGGAAATGAGAGGTGGGGTTACGGCTGTATTTTGGCAAGCCGTAGCACGTATTTTTGGCTCGAATCTGAAAACACAATTCGATTCTGTTCATGAAGATAAACTACTAAATGAGTTGATTATACTACATGAGCATGGTCTGCTCTAATATTAAAAAACCGCCATTTGGCGGTTTTTTGTTGATGTGCTATTTGATATACTTCAACATTTCTTTAACCACCGCGTTAGCCCCATTGGCAATATCCACGATCGTAGCTTTTAGCATGTAACAGGGTGTAGTGAATAATAAATTATCCTTATCAACGGTAACTTCACCATGATTGGTAATTTGGTGTCTGGAACCCATACTTTCAATGGCTTGAGCGGTTCCTTTATCCTGGCCAATGGTTACTGAAACATTACCAAATAATTTCGATAGGATTACTGGTGCAATGCATAACGCACCTATCGGTTTTTTTTGCCCATGAGTGTCTTTTATTGCCTTTTCAACCTGTGGGTTTACCGTGCAATTTGGACCATCGAATGCGAAGGAGCAGAGGTTTTTGGCTACTCCAAATCCTCCGGGAAGAATAAGAGCATCGAAATCCTTTGGATTGTAGTCGGTTAGGGGCTTTGCATTTCCACGTGCAATTCGTGCCGCTTCAATTAGGACGTTTCGTTTCTCGTTCATTTCCTCACCAGTTAGGTGATTTACAACATGATGCTGTTGAATATCAGGAGCAAAAATTTGATATGTTGCACCCTGCTTCGCGATGGCATATAGAGTCATTGTGGCTTCATGAATTTCAGCCCCATCGTATACACCACAACCTGCAATTACCACAGCAAATTTCTTTTCTCTACTCATATTATTTACAATTTGATTTTGATTGTTAAAAATGCAACTTTTTTGTTAATTTACCATCATATTTTCAATTGATTATCTGTTAAATAATAAAAAATGAATACTATACGTACATTCATTGCACTTGATATTCCAATAGGCGATGAACTGAAAAAAACGTGGAATAGAATAGTTGTGGATCATAGTAAAGATAGCATTAAATGGGTCGATCCACGCATACTTCATCTTACCCTTTTTTTCCTAGGTGATACACCTATTTCATCAATTGATGCCATAAAGACCAATTTAACCAATTTTCTTTTAAATTTTTCATCATTCAATATAACCCTGAAAGGGCTTGGTATTTTTGTGGGCAAGAATAATCCCAGAGTTATTTGGGTAGGTGTAGAACCATCAGAATCTCTTTCACTGATTTACCAAAAAATAGTTGATTCTCTTAATCCCTTTGGTTTTTTTCCAGACGAAAGGGGATTTAACCCCCATATTACATTGGGTAGGATAAAGCATTTATTTGATACCAATAAGTTTTTTAATTCCGTTAATGTTGAGAGTAAAAAAGTTTTTCAGGAAACAAGGGTTGATAAAGTTTCCCTATATAAAAGCGATCTAACCCCCAGAGGGCCAATTTATACTCCGCTTCATCAGGTAAGAATATGATGAAATTTACTTTTAATCACTTGATTATTTCTTGCCAATCCTTAGATATAAAAAAAGAGTTGTGGTGTGCAAGCAGTCTGCCATATTGTTACTATTTTTGGGGTCGAAATACGATTGTTAATTCGCATTGGTAAGAAGATTTGAAAGTAACAGGCAGATAAAATCTTTAAAAACACCATATCGACAATGAAAGTAACCGTTGAAACAGCAAAGGAACTTGGTTTATTGCCCGAGGAATTTGATATGATCAAAAAGATATTAGGGCGTGTGCCAAATTTTACCGAGTTGAGCATCTACTCTGTGATGTGGAGCGAACATGCATCATACAAGAACTCCATTAAGTGGATTAAAACCCTACCTCGCAAGGGAGAGTCAATTCTTGCTGAAGCCGGATCGGAAAATGCTGGTCTTGTCGATATAGGCGGTGGTTTAGCATGTGCATTTAAAATTGAATCGCACAATCATCCATGTGCTGTTGAACCATATCAAGGAGCAGCTACTGGAGTAGGAGGCATTAATCGTGACATTTTCACCATGGGAGCTCGTCCTGTTGCTCAGCTTAACTCCTTGCGTTTTGGTGACATTAAGCTTGATAGAACAAAATGGCTCATAAAGGGAGTGGTAAAGGGTATAGGCGATTATGGCAATGCCTTTGGCATCCCGGTGGTGGCTGGCGAGGTGTTTTTCGACGATTCTTTTAACACTAATCCTTTGGTTAATGCCATGTCGGTAGGTATAGTTAAGAAAGACATGGTGGTTTCAGCTATTTCAAAAGGGGTGGGCAATCCAGTTTTTATTGTTGGGTCTTCAACCGGTAAGGATGGTATCCATGGAACAACCTTTGCATCAGCCAATATTACTGATAACTCTGCGGAGGATTTACCTTCGGTACAAGTAGGCGATCCATTCGCCGAAAAGTTATTGCTAGAAGCATCGCTCGAAGTAATACCCACTGGTGCCATTGTTGGTATGCAGGACATGGGAGCAGCAGGAATCATCTGTTCAACTTCTGAGATGTCGGAGAAGGGTAATCATGGCATGAGGGTAAATCTTGATAAAGTTCCACTTCGGCAGCATAATATTGAGCCTTGGGAAATTCTTCTCTCCGAATCGCAGGAGCGCATGCTAATTGTTGTGAAGAAGGGACGTGAGAAAGAAGTAGAGGAGATATTCAAAAAATGGGATTTAAACTGTGCGCAAATTGGAGAAGTAACCAAAGGCGACAGGCTTGAGTTTCTATGGCATGGTGAAGTTGTTGCCAATGTTCCTGCTCCATCCCTTGTGCTGGGAGGTGGTGCGCCTGTTTATGAACGTGATTTTAAAGAACCTTCTTATTTTAAAGAGAATCAAATGTTTGACATAAATCAATTACCAGAACCGATTGATTTACAGGAGGTAATTTCATTCTTGATTAAACATCCAAATATTGCATCGAAACGTTGGGTTTACGAGCAATACGATACCATGGTGGGAACAGCAAATATGGCAACTAATTTTCCATCCAGCGCTGGTGTTGTTAATATTAAAGGCACAGATAAAGCACTTGTGTTAACTGTCGATTGCAATTCGCGGTATGTGAAGGCAGATCCTGAGGTTGGAGCCATGATTGCAGTTGCCGAAGCTGCCCGCAACATTGTTTGCACAGGTGGAAGACCTTTGGCAATAACCAACTGTTTGAATTTTGGGAATCCATACAATCCAGAGGTGTATTGGCAATTTGTGAAATCAATTAAGGGCATGGGACGCGCCTGCGTTAAATTTGGAACACCTGTAACAGGAGGTAATGTGAGCTTCTATAATCAATCGACTGTAGGTGGTAAGGACGAATCAGTGTTCCCAACTCCAACCATTGGAATGTTGGGTATATTGGATAATAAAAACCATCATACCACAATGGCATTCAAGGAAAAAGGTCATATGATTTATCTTATTGGACGTTCTCATAACGATATAGCATCATCAGAGTACCTGTACTCTTTCCATGGTATTAAAAATTCTCCCGCACCTTACTTTAATCTTGAAGAGGAGTGCAATGTTCAAAAAACTCTTCTGGAGTTAATCAGTAAGAATTTGGTGCAGTCAGCAAATGATGTTTCCGACGGAGGGTTATTCATCGCACTTCTTGAGAGCGCAATTCCAAGACAGCTGGGTTTTGATATAACAACTGATGCTGAGATCAGAACTGATGCTTTTCTTTTTGGAGAAGCGCAAGGACGTATAGTAGTTACCGTTTCACCATCTAGAGAAACTCAATTTATCGACCTTATGATGGCAAACAAGATACCATTTACTACCCTTGGTCATGTTACAAAATCGGAAGTTAGAATTGATGATATTTCCTTTGGTTTTATTTCTGATCTAAAGCGAGAATACGAGAATGCTTTCTCTTCAATGATGGAGGTTAAGTGATCAGTCTTTTCGTGCAATTCAATAGTCAACATTAGTGGCTATAATCAATAAAAAAGATAATAGTGTTGAAGCAATGTTCAATGGCATTGCTCATCGATACGATTTATTAAACCAAATTCTCAGCTTTGGTATTCATGGGTTATGGCGTAAACGTTTGGTAAAAAGGATTCTAAAACATAAACCTTCCAGAGTTATCGATATAGCCACCGGAACTGCTGATGTAGCCATTGCTATAGCGAAAAAAGATGAAAATGTTAACATTGAGGGAGTTGATATTGCTGACAAGATGATAGCAATTGGCAAATCGAAAGTAAAAAATAAAGGTTTTGAGAAGAGGATATCTTTATCAAGAGCATACGCAGAGAGCCTTCCATTTAAAGACGAAATTTTCAATGTGGCTACCGTTGCTTATGGTGTAAGAAACTTCAATGATCCGAAAAAAGGTTTAGAGGAAATGTTTCGTGTGATAAAATCTGGTGGAAGTATTCATGTTCTGGAGTTTGTTAACCCCAAATTATTGATAATTCGATGGATTTTCGGCTTTTATTTTCAAAGTGTTTTACCCCTCTTGGGACGATTAATATCAGGGCATAAGCACGCTTATACCTACTTGCCAAAATCAGTTAAAATTTTCGCTGAACGTCAGGATTTTGTTAAAATGTTAAGTGATGTTGGTTTTATTGAGGCTTCTTATACCATTCAGAGTTTTGGTATAGCAGCAATTTACAGCGCAATAAAACCTTAAAAGGGTATTAATAAGTTAATAAAGTGTTTTTGGTTTTTGAATTTTATGCCCATATTTGAAACTTTTTTAAATAGAATCTGTTTTAAACACTACGACTTTCATCGAAAGAAAATAAAAATAGTTTAAAGCACGTTTATTATTATTGTGTTAAAGAAAATTGTGAAGAATTATAAATACATATTTTTATTTGCTTTAATCAGTTTTGCATCGTTTAATCAACTATTTGCACAGTTTAAGCCTCCGCAAATTCTAAACGATCCCGATTACGATTTTGAAAAGCGATTACGGTTTGGTTTTTCATTGAGTTTACATGTAATGGATTTTCAAACGATGAGTAATCCCAATCAGGAAGAACTTCTTTTTTCAGATGTGAGCCATCTTATACCCGGTTTCAATGTAAATGTTGTATCAGATTTGAGAATTGTACCCACCTTACACCTAAGATTTTTGCCAGGCTTAGCATTTGGGCAAAGAGACCTTTCATTTTATCAACAGGATGGAACGTATGTTCACACCATGAAAATGGAGTCTTCATTCATCGAAATGCCTATAGCCTTGAAGTACGCTGCAGTGCGTAAATCAAATGTACGTCCTTACTTGATAGCCGGTACTAATTTTAGGATTGATATGGCTGCCTATAAAAAGCTAAATATTGAGGAGGGAATTTACTTAAGACTGGTTAAAGGAGATTTTTACTATGAATATGGTTTTGGGGTCGACTTCTTCCTAACTTACTTCAAACTTTCGACTGAGGTTAAGATTTCTTCAGGGTCTAGGAATGTTTTAGCCCGTGCTGATGAATTGGGTGAGATGTATGCAAATGCCATCGATCGCCTTAAGTCACAAATGGTTATTTTATCTTTTCATTTCGAATAACCTATTCCATGCCAAGGGAAATAGTCATTTCGTTATTGCCTCAACAAGCTCATAATTTCGAAAATGTAAGATTAAGCACTGCCAGGTATTTAGGCATAAAAACAAGCCAGTTGGGCAAAGTTCTTATAACTCGAAAGTCAATTGATGCTCGCAGAGGAAAAATTAAGGTCAATATTGGTCTCAAGGTATACGACCTACACGAATCGATTATTGATTCTTTCCCACAATTTCAGTATCAGGATGTAAGAAAAAGCCCCGAGGTTATTGTTGTTGGATCAGGGCCTGCAGGTCTGTTTGCTTCTCTTAGGCTGATTGAATTGGGAATAAAACCAATAATTGTAGAGCGGGGGAAGGATATCGCAAGTCGAAAACGCGATGTGGCTGCTCTTAACAGGAATAAAGGCTTTGAACCAGAATCGAATTTTGCTTTTGGAGAAGGAGGTGCAGGAACTTTTTCCGACGGAAAACTTTATAGCCGATCTCGTAAACGGGGGGATATCAACAGAATTTTAAAAATTCTTCATCTTCATGGTGCCCAGGACGAAATTCTTTATGAGGCTCATCCGCATATTGGAACAAATGTTTTACCACGCGTAATATCTTCAGTTAGGAAGACCATTGAGGAGCATGGAGGAGAAGTGATTTTTAATACTAAAGTCACAGGTATTGAGATAATTAATGGAGTATCGAAGGGGGTTTTGCTTGCCGATGATAGAAACATTGCAGGCAAAGCAGTTATCTTATCCACTGGGCATTCTGCCAGAGATATTTACTATTCTTTTCATCAACAGGGGATACAGCTTGAGGCAAAACCCTTTGCAATGGGTGTAAGAGTAGAGCATCCACAGGAATTAATAGATACCATCCAGTATCATGGAATGAGTAGAGGAGAATTTTTACCAGCAGCAACCTATAGCCTAGCCCAACAAGTAAATGGAAGAGGGGTTTACTCTTTCTGTATGTGCCCTGGAGGATATATTGTTCCAGCTGTTTCTGGATTTAACGAAGTGGTAGTTAATGGCATGTCGCCATCTAAAAGAAACTCGCAATGGGCAAACTCTGGAATTGTAGTTGAGATACAGTTAAGCGATTTAAAATCTTACTCCAAGCATGGAATACTGGCAGGTATAGAGTTTCAAAGAGATTTGGAAGAGTTGGCATTCAAGCAGGTTATGTCTGGTGTTGCTGCCCCGGCTCAAAGGCTTACAGATTTTGTGAGCAGGAAGTTTTCTTCAAACTTACCCATTTGTTCTTACCATCCAGGTGTCATCTCGTCAAGATTGGATCAATGGATGCCAATGGATATTGTAAATAGGTTACAGGCTGGCTTTAAAGAATTTGATAAAAAGATGAAGGGTTTTTTAACCAGCGAAGCACAAGTGCTTGGAGTTGAGTCGCGAACATCATCTCCTTTGCGAATACCCCGCAACCCCGACACCTTTCAACATATAAACGTCAAAGGTCTGTTTCCCTGTGGAGAGGGGGCTGGATATGCTGGGGGCATTGTTTCATCAGCCATTGATGGAGAGCGTTGTGCTGAAGCTCTTTACCAATGGATTAAGTCAAATCCATAGCCGTTCTTCTTCGAAATTCTGAGCATACTATTGCCGCTGCCACTGCAACATTAAGCGATTCGCTTCCACAATCTGTTTTCGAAAAGCTTGGGATAGTTATTCTATGCGAGACGATGCTTTCAAAAGCCTTTGAGATTCCATTTCCTTCATTTCCAAGGATAATCACCCCATTTTGTGATAGTTTTTTGTGGAAAATATTCTCACCCTTCAGGAAGGTTCCGTATACCGGGACCATTTTATTAGCTAGTTGCTCAACGATTTTTGAAGGGTTATAATATGCAATGGCAACCCTGGCAATTGAACCCATGGTTGACTGAACAACTTTAGGTGAATAAGCATCTGCAGTTCCTGATGTACAGATTATTTTTTCTATTCCAAACCAATCGGCTAAACGTATTATGGTTCCCAAATTCCCTGGATCCTGAACATCATCGAGAACTAGTACTAATTCACTTTCAGAAATTTTGAAATCGATTTGTTTTACGGGAACTTTTACAACAGCCAAAACCTCCGATGGAGTGCTTAGGCCACTGATCCGTTCCATTTCTTTTTTGCTGATTTGTTGGTATGAAATATTTTCATTTTTAATCATAGGGGTCCAACTTTCAACATAGAAAATCTTTGAAACCTGAATTGACGATTGAAGAAGATCCTGTACCAAACGATTTCCCTCCGCAATAAAGAGATTATGTTCTTTCCGATACTTTTTTGCCTGAAGATTTTTTATCTGTTTTATTTGGGATATGCTCAACATGGGCGATATAGTTTTTTCATTACAAATATATACTATGTGCAAACAAAACTGAAAAATAGATTTTTTTATAATAAATTGAGGGAAAGATTGGTGTTAAAAATAAAAAATGTTAAAAAGAAGAGATGAGTATTTTGATGAAGTTCCCTTTTTTGTGGATGTTTGGCATTTTTTATGCTACTACCTAGCATTTATGATTCAAAGGGTTTTACTATCTTTCCACGTCAATTTTGGATAGTTTTTTATATTTTAGGTTATGCCCATTTTTTAATGATAATCAAAAGAATAAAGATAAGTTACCACAGTAAGGGAGTCCTTCCCTTTCTTGCAATTATTTTACTCCTGGCTTCATCATGTAGCATTACCCGAAGAGTACCAGATGATAGATATCTGCTTGATAAGGTTAAGATGAATATTGAATCCGATGAAAAGGTAAGTGTAAAGGAAAGTGACCTGCAAAGATATGTTAGACAACAGCCAAACACACGTATTCTATTCTTTCGTTTTCACCTGAGAATTTTCAACGCTGCAAAACCACACAAATACACGGGTTTTAGTAGATGGCTAAAGACAATTGGAGAGGAACCTGTTATTTTGGATACTTTTCTATCCCATCAATCAACCACCAATCTTAAAAGATTTTTAGATTCAAAGGGATATTATAACTCAAATGTTATTAATAGTACAGAATACGATAGGAAAAAAGCAGAGGTATCCTATTTAGTAAAACCTGGATTGCCATATAAGATTAGTAAAATTAGCTATGTAATAGAGGATGCATCAATTCGTCGAATAGTTATTAACGATACCATTAATAGGATTCTGAAAAAAGGAGCCCATTTTGATATTGACCTTCTGAAAGAAGAACGGATTAGAATAGAGAAACTCTTAAAGGAAGAGGGATACTTTTTCTTTTCACGCGATTTTATAACCTTTAATGCAGACACAAGCGTTTCTAATAGGAAAGTTGATTTGGAACTTTACATTAGGAATAGGTTTATTCGTGATCAATTTGGAGAGCGCATTCCTCAAACCTACAAAAAGTACGAAATAAATAATGTTTTTTTCTATCCAAATTATGATCCGGTAAATTTCTTTCAATATCAGCAGTCCAAATTATTAGATACAATTCGATATGAAAATCAGTTTTTTGTTTTTCATAAAGATCCTGGAATAAAGTTAAAGACATTAACCAATTCTAATCTAATTAAGCCCGGAAATCTTTACTCCGAGAGTACTGTTAAGATTACACGAAGCAAACTAGCGTCATTGAGATTGTATAGGGTTGTGAATGTATTCTTTGAAGAATATATCGAAAAAGACAATGGTTACTTTGTTGATGATAATTTTCTTTTTTTTAACAATAATGCTTCATCGGAGAGAAAGGATTTTGGACAAATAAATTGCCATATTCAACTTACACCTCATACATTGCAAAGTTATCAAGTAGACTTGGTTGGGACAAACTCTGCATCGGATATAGGTATTGAAGGGAACCTTAACTATCAGCATAAAAATATTTTCAGAGGTGCTGAAACTTTCGATATTAAGCTAAGAGGAATGGTAGAGATCTTATCCTCCGATCGAACAGGATTTGACAATGCTCTTGAGTATGGAGGCTCGATTGGATTTGGATTTCCCCGATTTCTTGGTCCCCAGTATTTTCAAAAAGTTCTTGGTCAATATAATCCCCGAACCCAGATATCTTCGTCCTACAACTATCAGAATCGCCCTCAATACACCAGAACTGTTGCAGGGCTAAGTTTTGGGTATAACTGGAGAGGTGAAAGAAAGTTTTCGCATACAATAACACCTGCAGAGATCAATTTAATTAATATTTATTCCATCTCCTCATCTTTTTACGAAATAATTCGCGATACATACCTCGAGAATAGCTACATAAGCCAGTTAGTAACTCTGTCGAGTTATAGCATGATTTATAATAACCAGATAAGTCCTAGAGATAACTTTTCTATTGTTAGGTTAAATTTGGAACTTTCTGGAAATATGCTAAATGGTGCTTATTCAATCTGGGGCCAAAAAGCGGAGGATGATACATATAAAATTTTCAACATTAGTTTTTCTCAGTTTATTCGTAGCGATATAAACTATACATTTAACCATGTCCTTGATGAGAATAACACATTCGTGTATCGTGCTTATGCAGGAGCAGGATTACCATACGGTAATTCAAAAGCTTTACCATTCGAAAAGAAATACTTCTCAGGGGGATCTACTGGAATAAGAGGATGGAATGCTCGAAGTTTGGGCCCAGGAACTTATGTGGAAGCCAAGGAAGGTATTATTCCAAACCAAACAGCTGACATTAAATTGGAGGCAAACATGGAGTATCGTTTTAAACTCATTTGGATGTTAGAAGGTGCTCTTTTCCTAGATGCAGGAAATATTTGGGCTATTTCATCTGCCGATGAACGTCCAGGAGCCCTTTTTAAGATTAATGAATTCTATAAGCAGCTTGCCTTAGGAACAGGAACAGGTATAAGAATGGATTTGGGTTTCTTTGTTATTAGGTTCGACTTGGGAATAAAAGTATATGATCCAGGAATAAATGTTTCTACTATTAGTGATTTTGAAAGTCAAAATGTTCATTGGATTCCATTTAATCGACGCTATAAACGATCAGATTTTGTGCTAAATTTTGGAATAGGATACCCATTCTAGAAAAAGGCTGAACTATTTTTAAAATAACAATGAGTTTGTATCAAATCTTTATTATGATACAACCTCACTGTTTGATAAGGGGAATTATTCTCCAAAAATCTCTTTAAGCTTATCTTCTAAATCGCTACCCCTAAGATTTTTTGCGATAATCTGCCCAGTGGGAGATATCAGTAGATTTGCTGGTATCGACATGATGCCGTAAAGCTTTGCTATGGGGCTTTCCCAACCTGTCAGATCAGAAACTTGGGTCCAAAGCAGACCATCCTGTTTGATAGCCTCAAGCCATTGGTCTCGGCTACGATCAAAAGAAACTCCGTAAATATCAAAACCTTTTGATTTATAAGTATTGTACAGTTTTACTAGATGTGGATTTTCCTGACGACATGGAGCACACCAACCTGCCCAAAAATCAAGTAAAACATAATTTTCTCCAACGAATGTGGATAACGCTATTTCCTGTCCCAGAGGATCGGATAGGATAAAATCAGTATAGGGTTGACCAATGGATGTTCGCATCTCAACGGCTAAATGATCATTCAATGCTGCAACAAATTGAGATTCTTGAATATTTGAGGGGAAGGCTCCAGCAATTTCTTGTAGTTCAGTCAACTCTAGTTGATCAATCAAATGGATTAGAGTAATGTATGCCGAAACAACCGAATGGTTGTTGTCCTTAACGAATTGTTTGATATGACCCATAAATATCTCTATCTCTGCCATATACTCGTTGGTCAATTCTTCCTCAAGGGTGGATGTTAGTATTCCATCCATGGCAGCAGACTGATACTGAAAACTAATATCCATCAAGGTTTGGCTTTTTTCTTCAGCAAGTTTATTGAAATCTAACAGTATATTGTGCGACTCAGATCCCACGATTTCAATCGCTTGAAAATCATTCATACTTCCAATAATGGTAATGTCAGAATTTTCAAGAAAAAGGACAATGCGTTCCTGAGTTTGATCGAAATGTATGGCATAAATGTCAGGATATGGAACAGATCCTTTAAAAGTAAACTTGCCATCCTTAATTAAAGTGGAATCTACTGTAATATAGTCGTTCTCCATGATCTGCATTAGGTAAACAGTTTGCTCAGGTGCCCTTTCAATATCGCCATTAATCTTATACTTATTGCTTGAGCAAGAAAGCATTACAAAGATCACTAGGGGTAGAACCAGAATTTTTTTCATTTTTTTCGATTTTTAAATTTTATGATTAACAATTGATATTCAATCTTTGTTTAAAGTTTTCGGTAAAAATCGAGGACATTTTTGGCTGCGGAAAATGAGCTGATCTTGCCATCAATCAAATCCATTTCAGCTGATTTCAGAGTATCCTTAACCAAAGGATTATTGTAAAAGTCATCCTTGAGTGAGTCTAATATGGTTTGATGCATCCAAAAAGTTGATTGCTTTAGTCTACGGTTAAAAAAATAATTATTCTTCTTTGCAAATTGCATATAGTCTAGCATATCTTCCCATATCTCTTGTAATCCCATTTTTGTAACAGATGAACATGTCCTGACAAGTGGAGCCCAGCCAGAATCAACAGGGGGGAAAAGATGCAGGGCATTTTCATATTGTGCTTTTGCTAGATCGGCTTTCTGAATATTATCACCATCGGCTTTTGTGATTGCTATCAGATCGGCCATTTCCATTATTCCACGTTTTATCCCTTGTAACTCGTCACCTGCACCGGCTAGCATAAGTAGTAAGAAGAAATCCACCATCGAATGGACAGCGGTTTCACTTTGGCCAACGCCAACTGTTTCAATAAAAATAGTATTGAATCCCGCTGCTTCGCAAAGAAAAATGGTTTCCCGGGTTTTTCTAGCCACTCCCCCCAGTGAACCTGCCGAGGGTGAAGGTCTGATAAATGCATTTGGATCAGAACACAGGGTTTCCATTCGGGTTTTGTCACCCAATATGCTACCCTTACTCCTTTCACTGCTAGGATCTATCGCAAGAACCGCTAACTTACCCCCAAGAGAAGTAATTGTGCCCCCCAGTGCTTCAATAAATGAGCTTTTACCTACACCAGGAACCCCTGTAATTCCTATTCTAAGTGAATTCCCAGTATATGGCAAACACTTTTCAATAACCTGCTGTCCAATTTCATGATGTTCGGGCAATGAGCTTTCAACAAGAGTAATGGCCTGGCTGAGGATGGTGATATTCCGTTTTAGTATGCCCTCGAAATAATGATCAGCGCTTAGCAACCTTTTTCTATGCCTTTTCATTTTTTGCAACGCATCCATATTAATGGACGAGGGTTGATCAACTCCAGGATTAACAATAAGTGCAGACTTAAACTCTTTCTTACCAACCATAAGAATAATAAAATTCAGGGCAAAGGTAAACTTTTTTGATTTGAATCTACTTTATTCGAAGGGAACTATCAAGGAGTAAATATTAGTTTGCGATAGGATTTTTAGGATATATTTGTTACACTTCATCAAACCCTAACACCAAAAATAACCACATCGTCAATCTGTTCATAACCCTCTCGCCATTTTAGATGGGCTTGATGAAGTGTGTTTTTTTGCTCCTCCATGGACAAATGGTTGATTTCAACAAGTAGTTCTTTAAAGCGTTTCGACATGAATTTTCTTCCATCCTGCCCCCCAAACTGGTCGGGAAATCCATCTGAGAACATGTAGAAGGTGTCCCCAGCCTGAAGTTCTATTTCGTTATTGGTAAAGGTCTTGTCGTCATTTATGTGAATTGCCACAGGCATTTTGTCAGCTTTATACTCAATGAGCTCGCCCTTTCTGATAAGGTATAATGGGTTATATGCTCCTGCCCATTCAAGACGCATTTTTTTTAGGTCTAGAAGGCTGAGAGATATGTCCATCCCATCCTTTTGCTCATTCTGTTTTCCTGTTTGTGAAAGGGTAACCTTAACCAACTCCCGAAGCATATTCAGGATTTGTGCAGGCTGCATAATCCCTTCTTTATTCACTATTTCGTATAGGAATGAAACCCCTAGCATGCTCATGAAGGCACCAGGAACACCATGTCCGGTACAATCGGCAGCAACCAGAACCATTTTGTTATCTTTCTTGGTGAACCAGTAGAAGTCTCCGCTCACAATATCGCGGGGAAGGAATAGTACGAAGTGCTCTTTA
The DNA here is from genome assembly GCA_964509385.1 of uncultured Rikenellaceae bacterium. Classification (GTDB taxonomy): domain Bacteria; phylum Bacteroidota; class Bacteroidia; order Bacteroidales; family Tenuifilaceae; genus MWFE01. The sequence continues at coordinate 21,693 of CAZDXY010000015.1, read as the reverse complement.
AGAGCAGTGTTTAACAAATTTTCCGATGGTAGAATGGCGTTTTGAATCCGACTAGCGTAGCGGATACTATCGGTTATCTCTTGCTTTTGATGAGATATGAGCTCGTTTTTCTCTTCAAGTATCTTATTGGCTCGCTGCTTTTGGCGAATCATATTTATCAACAAACCGGCGAAAGCTAGTATTACAAGTAATCCTCCGATTGTTATGAAGATCACCAATCTTTGCCTTTGATTCTCAGAGTGAAGTAGGGCTTTCTCATTGCTAAGGAGTTTGATCTCCTGCTCTTTCTTCTCAGTTTCATACTTTGTTTGCATCTCGGTTATGGCCTTTTGGCTTTTTTCCGAGAATATTTGATCTTTTATTTGTGTAGATTTTTTGTAGTAGATCAGAGCATTCGCCATTTCTCCCTGTTGCTCGTATATCTTTGACAGCTTATTATAGCTGTGCCTTAGATCATCTATTAGCCCAAGATCCTCAGCAATGCTTGCACTTTCAAAAAAGTAGCGTTCGGCAAGATTAAGATTACCTTTTCTAAAATTTGTTTCACCCAATGCAAAAAGTGCATTTGATATTTCTTGACGACTATTGAGTTTCTTTGCAAGACCTAATCCTTTGTTTATAAAATCTTGTGCTTGAGTCCAGTTACGAACCCAATTGTAGTGGCTTCCCAAGTTGATATACACTTTAGCGATTTCAATAGCATCTTCAATTTCCTCAAAAATTTCAAGTGCTTGATTGTAGTAATCAATGGTTTTTGAGAAGGATAATAGTATATCATTGGAAGGTATTTTATAAAGTGAGTCTTCCCAAGCTTCTCCATACTTGGCAACAAAAGTGTTAATGGCAAGACGTGAATTTGTGTTGGCAATGTTATTCAACGAGCGGGCAACCATCGTAAGATTATCATCCGACTTAAATAAGCTTAATGCTCTTTCATGAAATTCAAGTGCTTTTTTAAAATGAATTTCATTGTCATCAACAGAAAGGGCACTTTGCGATAGGTTTTCATATATAATACCAATCTCGTTGCAGGCAATGGCAATATAATACTGATGCCTTATGCGTTCAGCAATAATAAGGCTGTTCTGAAATTGCTCAAGTGCAAGTTGGTAGTTTCCAGGCCTATAGTGAACTCTACCTAAGTTATAGTATGCTAAATATAGCCCAGCAAAATCTCCCTGCGATTCTTTTATTTCAATTTCTTTTTGATAGCTTTCAATGGCATTTTTTGTCTCTCCAATATCATCGTATAATCTACCAAGCCTGTTATATGCATGGGCTACGTCAAGCATGGCATTCTCTTCAAGCCGAATATTTAATGCTTGCTTAAGCAAGATTAGTGCTGAGTCAGGTTTGCCTTCTAGGGTTTTCAACGTCCCCATGTCGATTAAAGCGTCAGCTTCAAGTAGTCTATCATTAATTCTTCTCGATAGTTCTAATGCTTTATTAGTATATAATTTGAATTTGTCTATGGAATCAATGGCATAGTAGGCTTGTCCAATGCTACGGAGGTTCTTACCCATTAAGTTTAAATCGTTTACCTTTTCTGATAGACTCAAAGATTGTATAAAACAATCAAGAGCTTTGTCTTCCTGATATTGGGCGTAGTATACTTTGCCCATTGCGTTTAAAGCGTCGGCTTGAGCGTTGGAATCCTTTATTTTCTTAGCAAGTTCATATGCCTGCTTTGCATATGAAAGTCCATCTTCTTCATAAATTTTAATATCGCTTAGTTCAATGTAAATTGCGATCTTATCAACATCATTTGCAGTTTGTAATAAATTATTAAGGCTATCTATTTTACTGTCAGTGGATTGGCTAAATGATAGCTGATTGACAAATAGTAAGAGAATGAATGAAATTTTTCGAAACATTTTATTGCTTTTTCTTTAATCAAAGAAATAAAAAAAAAACGATTGTTGTAGACTTATTTTCGAAAAATTTGATTTTTAGTGAGTATACTTCAATTTATCGGCTTTAATCTTGAATAAGTTATTGTACTGTAAAACTTTTTGATTCTTTTTGTGTTTTGAGGAATAGTAGGTAGTTTTGATTAAATTTTTCAATATAATTAAACGAAATGTTAAGAAGTTTGACCCTTATTGCTTTTATAATAGTATTGCTAAGTTCTGGTTGTACTTATCAACCATCTGGTTTTGATAAGCCCAATGTAATGGTAAGCATTTTACCCCAGAAGTATTTTGTTGAACGTATAGCCGATACATTGTTAAATGTTAGTGTAATGGTACCTTCAGGTTCTAGCCCCGAAACTTATGAGCCCACACCATTTCAAATTAAAACCTTAAGTAATTCTTTAGCCTATTTTTCGCTTGGACTATTAGATTTTGAGAAAACTACACTAAAAAAAATACAAGGGAATAACATTTATACTCTTTTTATCAATCACTCCAACGAGTTTAATCTGATCGAGGGACAATGTATTCATCATGACCATTCACACAGCCACGGTTTTGATCCGCATGTTTGGCTATCGCCAGTTGAGGTAAAAAAAATGGTGAATTCCATATACATTACCCTTTCCGAGCTTTTTCCTAAGAATGATTCAGTTTTTAGAGCAAATACCCAATTATTTATTGCTGAAATTGATAGTTTAGACTCATATTTGAAAAGTTCTTTTCAGGATGTTTCTACAAATAAGTTTTTCATTTTTCACCCTGCATTCACCTATTTTGCAAGGGATTATGGTTTGGTGCAGGTTTCATTGGAAGAAGATGGTAAATCTCCATCCATGAAGCATATGAAATCGGTTTTGAAAGATGCAAAAAACGAAGGTGTAAAAACCATTTTTATTCAGAAAGAGTTTGATGCGAGTATGGCGAAAACAATTGCAGATGACATTGGGAGTAAAGTAGTTGTGATTGATCCGCTAGATTATAATTGGCTAAGCAACATGTTTCTTACAGCTGATCTTTTTAAGGATGCTTTAAACGGAAACTAATTTATAATGGGTAAAATACTAGAAATTACTTCAGCATCGGTTGGCTACGACGATGAATTGATTCTTAGAGATGTTAATTTAGTAATCTCCGATTTCGATTTTGTTGGTGTTATTGGTCCAAATGGCGGAGGAAAAACCACCCTTTTGAAGTTGATATTAGGAGAGCTAAAACCAAAAAAAGGTTCAGTTGAATTTTTTAAGCTTAATCCAAATGATACTATTTTTGGCTATCTTCCTCAGGTGGTTGGAATAGATAAGAAATTTCCCATCTCGGTTATGGAAGTTGTACTTTCGGGTTTATTGGGGAGAAAGGGAATTGGTGGAAGGTATACCGCACAGGATAAACGAATGGCATTGGATCTTCTTAACCGTTTGGGAATCCAAAGCCTAAAGGACAAAGTAATCGGTGAACTTTCAGGAGGACAAATGCAACGTGTTTTTTTAAGCAGAGCACTAGTTTCACACCCTCGACTATTAATACTTGATGAACCCAATACTTTTGTTGACAATAAGTTTGAAAAGGAACTCTATGAATTGCTAAAGGAATTAAATAAGGAGATGGCCATAATAATGGTATCACACGATTTGGGAACCATAACTTCTCATGTTAAGACTATTGCCTGTGTTAACAGGCACCTGCATTATCATCCATCAAATTTAATAACCACTGAACAATTGGCTGCCTATGATTGCCCAATACAAATCATAGCACATGGACCTGTTCCTCATACTGTTTTAACCAAGCACTAATTTATTTGGATAATATGTTTAGTTTTTTTTCAGACATACTTCAATACCAATTTGTATTAAATGCTTTTTGGGCAGCATTACTGGTTTCTGTGGCTGCAGGGTTGGTTGGTACTTACATCGTAGCTCGTAGGTTAGTTTTCTTTAGCGGTGGCATTACACACGCTTCTTTTGGTGGTATTGGAATAGCATATTACCTTGGATTAAACCCTATTCTTGGGGCAATGGTTTTCGCAGTGATTACTGCATTTGGAGTAGAAGTATTATCCACCAAATTTAGGGTGCGTGAGGACTCTGCAATTGGTATGCTTTGGTCAGTGGGTATGGCAATTGGTGTTTTCTTTGTTTTTTTAACCCCAGGATATGCTCCAAACCTTATGAGCTTTCTTTTTGGATCAATTCTTACTGTTTCTAAACAGGATATATACTTATTGCTCGGACTAGACATAGTAATGATATCGTTCTTTATTATTTTTTATCGCCCAATACTTTACCTTGCTTTTGATCCAAACTTTGCAAGAACACAGAAAATTCCAGAGAAACTCTTTACTTATATCCTTAAAGCTTTTTTAGCAATGACCATTGTTTTGAGCATTAGATTGGTAGGTATAATCCTTCTGATTTCTTTGCTCACAGTACCACCAACCATAACAAACCTTTTTACTAAGAAATTTAAGAACATTATATTCGCATCGGTATTAATTGGTTTTGTTGGATCATTGGTAGGACTATTAATTTCATATGGACTGAACGTGCCTTCGGGTGCAACAATTATTATTTCGCTGGTAATCATTTTTTTAATAGCTAGATTTTTTCGTTTTTTAAGAGAAAAAATCAACCATAATCAATTTAATTTGTAATTAACTAAATTTTGAACAAAATAATACGCAAATAACCATGAACTACGATGTTATTGTTATTGGGAGTGGCCCTGGGGGTTACGTGGCAGCAATTAGAGCTAGCCAATTGGGTTTAAAGGTTGGAGTTGTGGAGAAGGAAAACCTCGGTGGAATCTGCCTCAATTGGGGATGTATTCCTACCAAGGCGCTTTTAAAAAGCGCTCAAGTTTACGAGTATGCTCAGCATGCCCTTGAGTATGGTGTTATGGCAAGCGATGTAAAACCCGATTTTGCAAAAATGATTGAACGAAGCCGTGGAGTAGCTGATAGCATGAGTAAGGGTATACAGTTCCTTTTCAAAAAAAATAAGATTGATGTTATAGCTGGTTTTGGTAAGCTAAAGAGTAAGGGTGTTGTTATCGTAACGGGTTTGGATGGAAAAAACCAAGAATATACAGCCAAACATATCATTTTTGCCACAGGAGCACGGTCTCGGGAATTACCCAATCTCAAGCAGGATGGAGGAAAAATTATTGGCTACCGCCAAGCGCTTTCTCTTCCTAAACAGCCTAAGTCGATGGTGGTTGTAGGTTCTGGTGCAATTGGTAGTGAATTTGCATACTTCTACAATGCCATTGGCACAGAGGTTACTTTAGTTGAATTCATGCCAAATGTTGTACCTCTTGAGGATGAAGAGGTTTCCAAAACCCTTGAGCGTTCATTCAAAAAAGCAAAGATAAAGGTAATGACTGATTCAACCGTTGAAGCGGTTGACACCAGCGGTGATCTTTGCAGGGTTACCATAAAAACCAGGAAAGGCGAGGAAGTTGTTGAGTCCGAGATCGTATTATCGGCTGTGGGTATTACTCCTAACATTGAAGGGATTGGACTTGAAGAGGTAGGCGTTGCCATTGAAAATGGCAGGGTGAAGGTTGATGAGTATTATCGTACCAACATTGACGGAATTTACGCAATTGGTGATATCATTCCAGGCCCAGCACTTGCTCACGTGGCATCTGCCGAGGGTATTGTTTGTGTTGAGAAGATTGCAGGAATGGATGTGCACCCAATAAACTATAAGAATATCCCTGGTTGTACCTACACCATGCCCGAGGTTTCATCGGTGGGCATGACCGAAAAGGCTGCCCAAGAGGCAGGATATGAGATTAAGGTTGGTAAGTTTCCCTTTACCGCATCAGGAAAAGCAACCGCAGCAGGTATGCACGATGGCTTTGTGAAGCTTATTTTTGACGCCAAATATGGTGAATTGCTAGGGGCACACATGATTGGTGGAAATGTAACCGAAATGATTGCAGAGATGGTTGTAGCCCGTAATCTTGAGACTACAGGTCATGAACTTATTAAAAGCATTCATCCACATCCAACCATGAGTGAGGCCATTATGGAAGCTGCTGCTGCAGCTTATGGCGAGGTGATTCATATGTAAAGCATATACCCGTCAGACCTACAAAAGCGATCTGACGGGTACAATTATTCCTCTGTAAATAAAAATATATCTTCGATTTTTTCGCCAAAAACCTGTGCGATATCCCATGCCAGTTTAAGTGAGGGGTTATATTTACCCTTCTCCAGAAAAACAATGGTTTCCCTTCGCACATTTACTTTTCTGGCAAGGTCATCTTGGGTAAGGTTAAATCTGGCTCGCAGCTCTTTAATCCGATTATCCATTTCTTATACCTCTAAAGTTAAAGTAGAGCCAACTTAGCGCAAAGATTACAGCCATACCAAGAATTCCTGAACCCATTAGCACTTCAACATCCATGGTTACTTTATCCTTGATGTAGATCATGAAGACCCACAAATACAGGGAAATGAAGTACGAAAGCGAAGCGGCTTTCTGCATCACTTTTTTCGACATTTCATCCTCACTAGGTTCACCCCGTTTTTCACTTGAAATTCGTTTAACTCCAATGAAGAGAGCAAATACAACTAAAAGGGTAATTACAAGAAAATGGAAGTTTTCCATAATACTTGACCCTTTATAGCTTAAGAAAAACCAGATTGCACTTGTAATCAATACAAGTGCTGCAATGATAAAAATTAATGTTGATCTTTTCATTTTTTTTGGATTTAATGTTATAAAATTCTAACACAAAGTTAGAAATATATAACATAAATGTCAAGTTTTTCTTAAATTTTTTTTATTCGATATCAAGAAAGTTGATAATTCTTATTAGATCTTTCTCATTCTTTATGGAAAACTTGTTATGACTTATAAATTTTTTTATATGATCTTTTTCTGAAGGAAGGGCATTAAAAATTGATCTTTTGTTGATTTTCTTTATAGGAATAACATCATTATTAGCTAGTTTGATGAAGTATAAATTTCTTGGTTTTACTATCGGAATTTCAAAAGTGCTATTATTCTCTTGGTACGAATAAATACCTGCATCAATAATCTGTCTAAAAACAAATAGGACAATGTTTCCTTCGTATAATACTTGAGCAAAAAAACTAGGCGGTAAACTGTAGAATGGTACCTTTGCTTCAATATTTCTGAAAATTAAAGTGTCTTTTGTTTTCGTATCGAATAGTGAAAATTCATGAATGGCTTCCTTTTCAAGGATAACTGTTCTAACTTTTGATGAATTGAACCAAAGTACTTGATCAATGTACCCGTTATAGTTTAAAAGATTATTATTTGAAATGAATCCATTTTTCAGGATTACAGTTCCCTCACTCCAACTTTCAAGTAAGAGTTGACTACCCTTTGTGGGTTTTTGTTTGTAAACAATTTCACCAAAAAGGTGAGATTCATTCAATTTTTCAATTATTTCAACGGTATTATTAGTTTGAGTAAAACCAATTATCTGAAAAAGCAAATTTATTGCTAGGGGCAAAAATATTTTTCTATTACTCATTTTTATTTAACAATTAAAGGTATTCTTTGTGAGAAGGGTTTTCCATTTATTAAAATTCCTTCGATAATAATTGAATAATTTCCCACTACATCACTAGTATAGAATGAGATATTCGATGGAAAGCCATCGATTAGTTCAAGGTTTGGAATCCAGGTTATGGTTTCTCTGAGATCAGGAAAATATTGATCTATTTTTTGATCATCGTCGTATTTTGGCGATAAGAAATTTATTTTATCCCTATCTATGTTAAAATACACTGGCTTTTTATGGTCTTTTTGGAAGATATTATCTGCAGGTTCATTTGTAAAAATCGAAAGGATTCCATTAAATTCAATATTTCCCAGGATGCTAGAATGACTAATAAGTTCAATCGATTTAATATCTTTTGATGATAGGTGTATAATGTCATTAATATTTGACATGTAGACTCCATTTAGAAAAATTACTGGTTCCTGAGGGAAGAATTCCCTTGTGCTTGAATTTATCATTCTTGCAGTGAATTTCCCTTTCTCTTTCCTTATTCTAAGTATAGGGATTATTTCGTATGCTATTTCCGAAAAGTTATCCAATGATACATAATCTAATGTTTTATATTTAAAGGTAGGATTATGGTAAAGTGTTGGTATTGATTGTTTTACTTTTAACCGATGACTTTCTTGTGGCAAATGATTTATTCCAAAAGATTTTTGAACACGTTTTATTATTTTAGTGTCCTCAATATATTGAGATAGATTATTGTGTACTATTATTTTGTTTGGTGTATAGGGTAGAGGATTAAACTTATTTCTAATTACTATTTCTGCATTATACAAATTCAAAGGATCATATATGCTAAGGTAAATGCCCTTGTTCTTATAGTAATCGGTCATTAGAAAGAAGAAAGAGCCATCTAGGTATGTTTCTGAATATTTCAAATTAACAATGGTATCCTGAGTGGAAAGAAAAACAATTGCTCTAGAAATGGGTAATCTTGAGGTTTTGTCAATAACTTTTCCACTTAAAATCGAACCATGGTTTTCAGGAATAATCATCTCAAATTGTAAATTCTGAAATCTTTGAGAAGGTATTAATGAGTAATCCTTGGTTACGAAAGAGTTAATAGCGTAATTTGTTACGTAGTAATGATTTTCTTTATTATCAAATTCATTGAAGGAATGAATGCTTGGTGAGTTATTTGCCAAAAGCGTTTCATCCCTTGTAACCGATAGAGATGCAGATGCAATATCAGCTGTAAGGATGGATTTGTTAAATATTAGGTTAACCTTTTCCCTTGTGCCATAATTTTCTTTATCTGTATTGACTTTAATGCCTTGACAATTCATGCGATTAACATAAAATTCCTCCTTTATAACATCTCTGTTTGAATCTAAAAGGGCAATGGTTAGGAGCCCCAAAGGGAATTTACCAGCATCAAATTTAAACTCATTGACTGTTTGTTTTAAATCGACATAGCTTTCTTTTAGGATTACATTTCCTTGCGAGATTTTAATAAAAACATTATTTGTGGATTTTGAGGGTTGAACAAGCACTGAAATTTGATCCCCTTCTGATTGTCGAATCATTAATAAGTTCTTTTCAAGAGTATTTGAGGGGATTTTAATTGGATCTTTCTTTGGAAAGTGAATGGAATAATCTTTTTTTGATTCAGGAGTAAAAGAAAATATCGAGAAACCTAAATCATTAATTTCAAAAGTCGTTGTTGTATCCGAATCATTTTCAATTATATATGCATGCTTTTCAGTGAAATCTTGATTGTAGTAAAGAACAGCCAATTGATTTTCTATACCATATGTAAGTCCACCACCTTCTACAATAACTTCAATGGGTTTTTGACAGTATAATCCAATGGTTTTTATAGGATCTTCATCGAATCTGTTTATCACAATGATTTGTTTAACAAAAAAGGGCGTATTTGTAATAAGCATATTATTTGTCCAACCAACTAATCTATATAATCCAGTTTTTAAAGTATCGGGAAGGAAAAAACTTCCATGATTAAAAAGATTTGGAGAGAACATTTCAATGCTATCAATCATGCTTCCGTTTGGAGCATAAGAGGCAATGTATAAAACTTTGCTTATTAGGGAATTGTTAACGTCTTTTCCAACGTTTAGATAGGTTTTGAAAAAAACTCTATCCCCCGAGAAGTAAATATCTTTATCGGTATGTATATATAAATTTTCGTTGGGTACAAATTCTGAAAGAGCAAATTTTGCATTGCAAAATCCATCGGTTAAAAGGAAGATAACTAGAAAACTTGTTATTATTGTTTTATTAATTAGCATAATAATATTAGTTATTTACCCAAAAATCAGGTTTAACATTATCAAAACAATTTGATGGGGGAATTGAATCCAGCTTATTTGTCAGTTCGAAATTTACTTGCTCAGGATAAAACCGATCCCTTACAATATATCCATTCGTTATTTCAGAAGAAGCTTCGAAATGCCCAACTACAATTTTATTGGGATCATTAACACATCTCATATTACTATTTATTTGTGAAGGAATAGGAGAAAATAAACTTTCATCGGAATTAATCTGTTTTATTACTTCGTAGTAATATTGATAAGAGTTTTGGTTTAGTGTGTAAACAGAAACTTTAAGTAGTATACCTTGAATTAATCTATCCCAGGGAAGAGAATAATACTTAACCGATCTTCTAGGAATAAAAGCAACAACTGTGTTGCTAATATCTCCAGGAGTATTATCGACAGTAGGAAAGTTAATGTTATAAATACCTTGTGCCTGTTCGTATATTTTCCAGCAATACCATAACGGTCCGGGTCCTTCAGGTGGATCTTCACCCGAAGGGTAAACATATTGTACTACGATCTTTGAATCGAAACGTATCATGGGATTGTTTTCATAATTTTCATCCACCTGAAGGATCGCATTGACGCCCTGAATTTCCCTGAGAACCAGATTGCCAAGCTCGTCCTCATAAACTTCAGTTTTTATGGCTATTTCTGGTTTTATTGATAAGATATCTATGCTTGGCAGCATTGTTTGGGGTGAGGATGTGTAATTATTACCATCCTGAGTATGTATATTTAAAGTATAACTTCTTCCAATCATTCCAATCATCGTCTCTGATGAGCGATATTCACCCGGAAAAACCTCACTGAAGATATAAGTTGCACCCTGATCGTCATCTACAGAAACTTGTGCGCCTTCAACAGGAACAGATTTTTGTCCAGAGTTGAAAGGAATTGTGGTTGTTAGTTTAATGTGATATGGTCCAGGTTGATCAGTAATTAATCCCTGAACAACAAGAGCATTCCCTTTAATATCAATAGTAGGTTCGTAAATCTCTCTGCAAGCATAAAGAAAAATACAAAGTGCTGAAACCAATATTATAATTATTCTAGGTATTGTCATTTTTTTTAAATATTAGAATGTAAAGTTGTATGTAAGTGTTGGTAAAGGCCTTCCAATTATTGTTAGCTTATAAAGGCTGTATTTTTGATAATTATTCATGGGAGAAGGTGTTGTCTTTTCGTAGTATATGGAATGTATATTCTTGCGGGAGTATACGTTAATTACGGAAATAGTCCAAAAGCTTTTCCATTTCTTTGTGAGCCTTAGTGATCCGTCATAACTTAACGATAAATCTAACCTGTGATAGTCAGGTAGCCGATACTTATTCCGATCAGAATAGTGTATTAATTGGTGACCATTTATACCATAGGAGAGTTCTGGTAAAGTAATCGGTCTACCTGTATTGTAAGTAAATGAGGCGCCTACTCTCCAACGTCGGCTAAGGTTGAGGTTACTATTTAACACAAGATTGTGAGGGCTATCGAAATTGGATGGGAAATATTCATTGGCATTAATCTGTTCTTCGGAATGAATGGCTGAAGTTTTTCTCATGGACTGGGAAAAAGTATAACTAATCCAACCCGTTAAATTTCCCGAAATCTTTTTAAAGTATAATTCTAAGCCATAGCTATAACCATTGCAAGCAATGAGATCAGCTTCAAGCATTGTGTTCATCAATATTTGAGCGTTGTTTTTGGTTTCCAGTACGTTCTGAAGATTTTTATAGTATAATTCAATGGATGATTCGATAGCATTATTACTAAAGTTTTTGAAAAATCCCAATGCTAATTGATCAACTAAAGTGGGAGCGTAGTGTTCGTTACTTAAGTACCAAACATCAGATGGAGTAGAAATGGCAGTTGTCGAAACAAGATTTACAAATTGGGTTCCCCTATTATAGCTTAACTTAAATGAACTGGTTGGGTTTAACTGATACCTTAGTCCCATTCGTGGCTCAAGGCCAATGTGATAAGCCATAATTTCATTTTTCTCATAGTTCTGACTATTAATTATGCTTACAACTGACATAGGAAAATCGTTACTATATATGCGGGAGGTTCCTGGTCCTAATTTAAGGAACTGCGATAGTCGTAAGCCCATATCAGCACTAAACTCTTCGGTAATTTCAATGGTATTGCCAAAATATAGAGAAAGTTCAAGGGCTTGCTCTTTTTCGAGTGAGTGTTGATTTACAGTTGACTGAATGCCAATAGGCATGATTTTACCGGGTTCTATTCCGTATAAAATCGTGTTTATACCAAATTCCATTGCATGACCTGGGGTCCTGTAGTAATTCAGATTCCATTTAAGGCTGTTATGCGATATTCCTGATTGGAAACGATTTGCATTTATTGGATTAATTGTGTTGTTGTTATCCATTCCATAATTATAGGAACTATACCCTAAAGTGAGGTTGGATAGAAGTTTGCTTGTTAGGTGCCCTGCCAATCTAAAAGAGGCCAGGTTACTTGAATAATTATAGTCAATGTTATCACTTAACGAAAAAGAGTCGTAGCTGGTGTAGCCAAATATGGTTATACTATGGTTAGAATTTAATGGAAAGGTTATTAACCCATTGATATCATAGAAAAGTGCTGAACTATTCATCAGATCTTCGTTGGGAAGTTTATTGAGCAACCAGTTTGAGTAAGTCGACCTGCCACCAATTAAAAAATAACCTTTTTTCCTAGGAAAAGGGGTTTCAATGCTCAACCTGCTGTTTAACAAACCAACACCTCCATTAACCCGAAATTTTCCTTCATTACCACCGCCAATGCGAATATCCATCACAGAAGAGGCTCGTTCTCCAAATTTTGCAGGTATACCTGCTTTTATTAGAGTAATACTGCTAACCATGTCTGGATTAACAAGAGACGTTAAACCAAAAAGATGGGATGAGTTAAATAGGGGAACTCCTTCAATAAGAATTAAGTTTTGATCAGCACTACCACCCCTAACATTAAAGCCAGAGCCAAATTCTCCAACCGACTGAACACCAGGCATAAGCGCTATACTTTTTATTACATCTGTTTCGCCAAGAGATGTGGGAAGTAAACGAATAGACTTTGCATCGATACGAACAATGCTCATTTGAGTTTGGGATATATTTAAATCTTCCCTTTTTGCATAGATACTTACGCTTTCAAGTGCATGACTTTTCTCAAAAATTTCAAGATTTAATTCCCCAGGACTAAGTAGTCGTATTGGGTGAAAAGATTCGCCATATCCTATGTACGACAACTTCAAGAGATGTTCTCCTACAGGAAGTTCAATGGAGTAATTTCCATTCATATCTGTGCTTGTACCTTGTGCCAAACTTTCAATGTAAATGATTGCTCCTATTAGTGGTTCTCCGGTTTCTCCATCAACAACTTTTCCGTTGACAGATGCTCTTGAATACTTTCCGTATTTTATTGTGTTCCCAATTACATGTCGAGTATCCTGCATTTCGTTAAGTGATAATGGAGCAGACTCTTTGGGTACAATAATTAAATTCCGTTGAAATGAAATAACATCCATATTCTGATCAGAAAGCATGACGTTTAGCGCTTCATTAAGAGGAAGAGATAGTATTCTTTCGCTGGCAGAGTCTCCTTCAAACCAAATTGAATTGTATAAAATTTTCTGCGAGTGCATTTGTTGTAATTCCAAAAGCAATTGCAGTATAGGTTTATTACTATCCTGAGAAAAAGCAAATTGCGAAATAGAAATTTGAGAGAATAAGAATAAAAAAACGGTAAAAGTCTTTCTTAGACTAAAAAAAAATGACATATTATTTATTTATCTATAAATTAGCATTTTGTTAACTGGGTAAACCTTATGAGAATAGGATTATTTTACAGCACTATCATTTAGAATGCTAAAAGTAGGTTCAGTTTAATAGAAGTTTAGTAATTTTTTCTTTTTACGAAGGTAATAGTTAGTTTATTTTTACAATCGTTTGAATCTATTTTTTGTTAAATATGTTGATGAAGAGAGGATAGTAAAAATTTAAGGCGAGTTTTTATTTAGAAAATTTAAAAAAAATGCAAATAATTTTTTTCAAAAATAAAAGTGAATATTCAACCCTAAATTATTAAAAAAATTATCATGAAAAATACCTTTTCACCCATTGATCAGACTGAAAGAATAACATTACTTGACACTCTGCGAGGTTTAGCCATTTTTGGTATACTAATGGTGAATATGCCATTATTCTTTCAACCGTTTAGCGTGATGATGCAAGGAGCAAAACCCGATGCTTCGTTTGTCCATATCTTGTCGGAGTCGTTTATCAAGTTCTTCTTCGAGGGAAAGTTCTACGTTATGTTTTCCATGCTTTTTGGATATGGTTTCTGGATTTTCATCAACAAAACTACTAGTGAAGGATCGAACATCCTCCCTGTTTTTGCCAGAAGGGCATTCCTTCTGTTCCTATTTGGCGTTGTGCACGTTGTACTATTATGGCCAGGCGATATCCTTGTTTTCTATGGTCTTTTAGGGTTGCTGCTGGTTCTTTTCCGAAAGGTATCAAACAAAAGACTGGTTGGGTGGGCCATTGGACTAGGTGTAATCCCCTCGGTTTTCACGGGGTTTATGGTTCTCATTTTCGTCCTTTTTTCACAAATTCCGCAGGCGAGGGAAGGCATGGAAGTAGGAATTCAGCAAAGTATTGATGCAATTAGCGATTTGGTGGACCGTGCATCACTTGCATATTCTCAAGGTTCATTCAACGAAATAATCGCAATTAGAATTGAAGAGTATAAGGCGATTTTACCCGGTGTTCTGTTCTTCTACCCCATGGTAATGGCCATGTTTCTGCTTGGAGCATGGGCTGCACGAAAAAAAATGATTGCTAATTATATGGAGAATTTACTCTTCTTCCGTAAAGCTTTTTGGTGGGGATTAGGCATTGGGTTGATAGCTAATACTGCTTATACATACTCATTCCAACATGCACAGGTAATGAATCCTGATGTCTGGTCGTTCCTCTCCACATTAGGACACTCGTTGGGAGGTTTTTCTTTCTGCCTTCTTTACGTTTCGGTGGTGGTGCTATTAGTATCAAAGGGAAAACTTGGAACTTTAACAAAATGGCTTTCTCCTGTAGGGCGAATGGCTCTCACCAACTACCTGATGCACTCAATAATCTGCACATTTGTTTTTCTTTCATACGGATTAGGCCAATTCGGAAAGATTGAAATATGGCAGGGGATTATTCTGACAATCATTATTTACGGACTGCAGATCCCTTTTAGTGCTTGGTGGTTGAAACGATTCCATTTTGGTCCTTTCGAGTGGGTGTGGAGGAGTCTTACATACTTAAAGATTCAGCCATTCAAAAAATAAAATAACGAACAAGGATTAATGATTTTTGATCTAAGATTAAAATACACTTCTTAAATCTTCAATCGTTAATCCTTGTTCACCAATTAAATAAAGAAAATTAAATCAATCCTCTTCTTTTTAAAAGTGCTTCTGGTTTAGGATCAGCACCACGGAATTTTCTGTAAAGAACCTCAGCATCTTCAGTGCCACCCTTCTCAAGAACAAACTCGCGGAATCGTTTAGCGGTTTCTGGATCAAAGATATTCCCTGTTTCTATAAAAGCTTCATATGCGTCAGCGTCAAGAACACCCGACCATATATAGCTGTAGTAACCGCTAGAGTATCCTCCGCTGAAAATATGCTGAAAATAAGTGCTGCGATACCTGGGGATTATTTCGTCGATAAGACCGATTTTTTGCATCGATTTTTTCTCAAAATCTAAAACGTCAAGGTATTCAATCGATTTTAATGAATGATACTTCATGTCAAGTATTGCTGCAGCTAGGTATTCAGTGGTAATAAAACCCTGGTTAAAGGTTCCGCTGGCTTCCATCTTTTTTATTAATTCATCGGGTATGGTTTCACCTGTTTGGTAATGAAAAGCATACATCTTTAGAAACTCTGGATCGGTACACCAGTTTTCCATTATTTGAGATGGTAGCTCAACAAAATCCCTGGGAACGTTGGTTCCTGCAAGCCGGGGATACATAACTTTTGATAGCAATCCGTGAAGAGCATGTCCAAATTCGTGAAAGAAGGTGCTCACTTCATCAAGCGAGAGCAGGGCAGGTGTATCGCCCGTAGGGCGAGTGAAGTTACAAACTATGGTAATGATGGGGGAGATAAATTCTCCTTCTCTTGTTATGTACTGATCTCTAAAGCTGGTCATCCATGCACCGCCTCTTTTGCTGTCACGGGGATGGAAGTCCATGAAAAGTATTCCAATGTGGTTATCGTTAACATCTTTAACCTCATAAACCTCAGCCTCAGGATGATAAACCGGAACATTGGTCAATTTCTCGTATTTTAAACCGTAAAGTTTTTCAGTTAAAAGAAAGATACCTTTTTTTACGTTTTCAAGTTCAAAGTAGGGTTTTAGCATTTCTTCATCCAGGTCGAATTTTTCCTTACGAATTTTTTCTGTGTAGTACCACCAATCCCATGATGCCAATTTAAATTTTTCACTTTCCTTATCAATCATCCTTTGCATATCATAGGCTTCAACTTTTGCACGATTGAGGGATGGTTTCCATAGTTCTAATAAGAAATTTTCAACCGTTTCAGGATTCTTAGTCATATTGTTCTCCAGCACAAAATGTGCATGACTTTGGTAACCCAATAACTGAGCACGTTCGATACGCAGAGGAACAATTTCTTTTATGATATTTTTATTGTCATATTCGTTGTTATTGTTCCCTCGCATAAAATATCCACGATAAAGTTTTTCGCGTAATTCTCTATTTTCGGCGTACTGCAAGAAAGGAATCCAACTGGGGTTATGAAGAGTAAATACCCATTTTCCCTCTAGTCCTGGGCTGTTTGCTTTGTCAGCAGCAGCTGCAATAACGGATTCAGGTAAACCAACTAAATCATCGGGATCATCAATTACCAGTTGGAAACTATTGGTTTCGGCAAGCACATTGTCTCCGAAACGAAGGGTAAGGGGCGATAATTTTTCGTTGATCTCACGAAAACGAACTTGATTTTCTTCTGAAAGATTTGCCCCTCCACGAACAAACCCATCATAAATCTTTTCAAGTAACTTTTGTTGCTCGGGATTCAAATTAAGTTCATCCTTATTATCGTAAACGGCCTTGATACGTTTGAAGAGTTCAGGATTAAGATTTATATCATCCATATGACCGCTTAACATGGGAGCGATCAATTGTGCAATAGTTTGAAATTCAGGGCTAGTTTTAGCTGAACTTAGTGGGTAAAAAATGTTTGCTACATTAGAAAGAAGCCTTCCACTATACTCAAGAGCAAGTATAGTATTCTCAAACGTTGGCTCATTTTTATCCATTAAAATGGCCTCAATCTCAAGTTTATGCTGTTTCATGCCCTCAACGAATGCAGGTTCGAAATGCTCAACCTTTATTTTTTCGAAAGGGGGTATGTTGAAAGGAGTGTTGTAAGGTGCTAGCAAGGGGTTTGACTCTTTCTGGCAGGATACCATGCCCAGTAATAATCCGAATGTAATGGATACCATGACTACTTTTTTCATATTATTTAGTGTATTAGGTAAAGTTTAAATGTGAAATACTACTGAAAACAATAATTGATCTAAAAAACCATGCAATTTAAAAAATTGGGATTGAATTATAATGATTTAAGTTTTTTTTTATACTTAAATCTTCACTTGATTTTGAGCTCCAAGTTAAATTTTTTATCAATGCTAATTTGTATAGTGTTAGTAATTAGTTTATTTTTGAATGAGAGATTCAATTTTTAGAAAAGGTATAAATAATCAACTAGGTTATTAAACATAATCCTTTTATATAAAATGTTTTGCAAAATAAATAACTTTGTCGCGAAAAAAATATTTCTAGTGTTAATAAAATAACAAAAACCCTTTAGACATCAAAAAATATGGCAAAAGTAAAATCATTGGCCGATCTAAAAAAATTGAGAGAGCAACTTCAATCCAAGCTCGAACTTAGGGAAAAGGGGCAGGATCCTGATAGTCGGGTTCAAATTAAGGTAGCAATGGCCACCTGTGGAATCGCTTCGGGAGCTAAAACCGTAATGGAGTTCTTATCCGAGGAGTTGGAGAAGCGCAGCATAGATGCAATGGTTACTCAGACTGGCTGTATGGGTTACTGCTATGCTGAACCCACTATCGAAGTGAAATTACCCAATCAAGAACCCGTGGTTTTTGGCTATGTTGATAACCAAAAAGCAGATGAGATCATCGAGAAGTATATTAAGAATGGAGAATTAGTGGATGGAATTATTCCCAAAAACTACAATTCCATTGATAATTAATAACCGCTATAGGAGGATAATATAATGGCAAAATACAAATCGCATATACTCGTTTGCGGGGGAACCAGCTGCCAATCTTCGAAGAGCCTTTCCATTGCCGAAAGCCTTAAGGTCGAACTTGCTGCCAATGGATTGGAAAACGATGTGCAGGTGATCCTGACAGGGTGCTTTGGGTTCTGCGAGGAGGGACCAGTTGTTAAAGTTCTACCCGACAACACAATATATACCAAGGTGAAGAGTTCCGATGCCACAAAGATCGTGAACGAACATATAGTAAAAGGCGTTCAGGTAAAAAGTCTTCAGCACGAGAAATTGAATAAGAAGCAGATTCGTATAGCGCTCCGTAATTGTGGCGTTATCGACCCTGAAAAGATTGAGGATTACTTTGCCCGTGATGGTTACCAGGCTTTGGGATTGGTTTTCAATATGGGTGCTCAGGTAGCTATTACCGAAATGAAGAAATCGGGTCTCCGTGGTCGTGGTGGTGGAGGATTTCCAACCGGTTTAAAGTGGGAATTTGCCCATAAAAATCAATCCGATCAGAAGTACGTTGTTTGTAATGCCGACGAGGGCGACCCCGGTGCATTTATGGATCGATCAATCCTTGAGGGTGATCCTCATTCTGTGATTGAGGCGATGACCATCAACGGCTTTTGCATTGGTGCAACAAAAGGTTTAATTTATATACGCGCTGAATATCCACTTGCAATTGAACGTTTAAAGATTGCCATCAATCAGGCACGTGAATATGGTTTACTTGGTAATGATATTTTAGGCAGTGGATTCAACTTTGACCTTGAGCTCCGCTACGGTGCTGGAGCTTTCGTTTGCGGTGAGGAGACTGCGCTAATACATTCCATGGAAGGCGATAGGGGAGAACCTACCGTTAAACCACCATTCCCCGCCGAAAGCGGTTATTTAGGGAAGCCAACTAACGTAAACAACGTTGAAACCTTTGCCAATGTACCCGTTATCTACCTTAAGGGCGCAGAATGGTTCTCATCAATAGGTACAGAAAAATCAAAAGGGACCAAGGTGTTTGCCCTTGCAGGCAAAATCAATAATGTTGGTTTGATTGAAGTCCCAATGGGTATAACCCTTCGTGAAGTGATCTATGAAATTGGCGGTGGTATTAAGGATGGTAAAAAGTTTAAGGCCGTTCAAACCGGTGGTCCATCTGGTGGATGTCTTACTGAAAAACATTTAGACACTCCAATCGATTACGATAATCTTATTGCAGCTGGTTCCATGATGGGTTCGGGTGGTATGATTGTTATGGATGAGGACGATTGCATGGTATCTGTGGCAAAATTCTACCTCGACTTTACCGTTGAGGAGAGCTGCGGTAAATGCTCACCCTGCCGTATTGGCAATAAACGTCTTTACGAGGTTCTTGAGCGCATTTGCGAGGGCAAAGGAACCATGGAGGAACTTGACAGATTACGCAATCTTAGCCATGTAATTAAGGATGCATCGCTCTGTGGATTGGGACAAACTTCACCGAATCCAGTCCTTTCGACAATGGATAACTTCTACGAGGAGTATCTGGAGCATGTTAAGGATCACAAGTGTCGTGCGGGTCAATGTAAGGCGCTTATGCATTATGTTATTGATGCAGAGGCTTGTGTTGGCTGTACAGCTTGCGCTAGGGTTTGCCCTGTTAACGCCATTAGCGGTGATCGCAAAATGCCACATGTTATAGATGCTGCTATATGTATAAAATGTGGAGCATGTATGGAGAAGTGTAAATTCAATGCCATCAACATTCAATAAAAAGGGGTAGGATAAATGGAAACAGTAAAGCTAACCATAGATAACAAAGAGGTTGAAGTTCCAAAGGGAACAACAATCTACAAAGCAGCAAAGCAGCTGGGCATAGATATACCTGTTCTTTGCTACATGGAACTTAAAGATTTAAATATTGAGAATAAGCCTGCTGGATGTCGTATTTGCGTTGTGGAAGTGGAGGGACGTCGTAATCTGGCACCATCCTGCTCAACCGATTGTACCGAGGGTATGGTTGTAAAAACCCATACCATGAGGGTAATCAATGCACGCCGCACCATTCTCGAGCTTATTCTGAGCGATCACCCCAAGGATTGTCTTGTTTGCCCGAAGAGTGGTCATTGCGAATTGCAGGATATGGCCATAAAATTGGGTGTTAGGAATATACCTGGTGAGGAGTATGCCGAGATGAGCACTTACCGTGTCGATACATCGCCATCCATCATTCGCGATCTCGACAAGTGCATTATGTGTCGCCGATGCGAGATGATGTGTAATACCGTACAAACCGTTGGCGCTCTCAACGCCATTAATCGCGGATTTCAGGCGGTTGTTGCCCCTGCCTTTGAGCAGAACCTCGAAAAATCGACTTGTACATATTGCGGACAGTGTGTTGCAGTTTGTCCCACAGGCGCTTTAACCGAAGTAGATCACACTCCAAAGGTAATCCGTGCTTTGGCTGATCCAAGTAAAAAGGTTATTGTACAGACTGCTCCTGCCATCCGAGTAGCATTGGGTGAGGAGTTTGGCATGAAGCCTGGAACTATTGTTACCGGAAAAATGGTTGCAGCGTTAAGAGAGATTGGTTTTGATTACGTGTTCGACACCGATTTTGCTGCCGACCTTACCATTATGGAGGAGGGAACCGAACTACTCGATCGCCTAACTCGCCATTTGAATGGCGATAAGAGTGTAAAACTCCCAATTCTTACCAGTTGCTGTCCAGGTTGGGTGAACTTCTTTGAGCACAACTTCAACGACATGCTCGATGTGCCATCAACCGCTAAATCGCCACAGCAGATGTTTGGTGCCATAGCCAAAACCTACTTTGCCGAGAAGATGGGCATTAAACGAGAGGATTTGGTTGTTGTTTCGGTGATGCCCTGTTTAGCCAAAAAATATGAAGCACAGCGCGACGAGTTTAAGGTGAATGGCAACCCCGACGTTGATTTCTCCATTTCAACCCGTGAGTTGGCACACCTTATCAAGGAGTTCAATATAAACTTTGCTGATCTGCAAGATCAGGACTTTGATCGTCCTTTAGGTGAATCATCAGGTGCTGCTGTAATCTTTGGTGCAACAGGTGGAGTAATTGAGGCTGCCACGCGTACTGCATATGAGGTGCAAACCGGAAAAAAATTGGAGAAGATAGATTTTGAGCAGCTTCGTGGGATGGAAGGTATTCGCTCGGCAACAGTTGATTTCAACGGGTTACCAATCAATATTGGAATAGCCCACGGACTAGGAAATGCACGTAAGTTGCTTGAGGATGTTCGCAGCGGAAAAGCTAACTACCATGCCATTGAAGTGATGGCCTGTCCTGGCGGATGTATTGGTGGTGGAGGACAACCTTTACACCATGGCGATTCATCAATCCTCAAGGCTCGTACCGAGGCAATTTATCGGGAGGATGCAGGAAAACCTGTACGTAAGTCGCACGAGAACAAGTATATTATAAAACTATACGAAGAGTATTTGGGTAAACCCATGAGCGAGAAAGCACATCATCTGCTACATACTCATTACTTTGATAAAGGACCCAAAGATATTTTCATTCAAAAATTGGAGGATTAGAGATGTCACACATTAAGATTGAGCTAAAAAAAGAGGATGTTGCCAAGCTCAAGGAGATTTGCAAATCCTTCAA
>CAZDXY010000014.1:18895-48830 GCA_964509385.1 uncultured Rikenellaceae bacterium | reverse complement strand
TTCTGTTTTTTCATGGAGGGTTAGAACTTTATCCACTAAAATGGTAGTAGAACCAGTAAAACTAACAAAAAAAGACTATGAAACGAATTATTTTCCCATTGTTACTAGGAGTTATAATATCTTATTCATCCTTAGCACAAAATAAAACCTTTTACGATTTCACCGTGGAAACCATTGAGGGTGAAATATTTACTCTTTCGCAACTTAAAGGAAAGAAGGTTATGGTAGTGAATACTGCATCCAAATGCGGTTTAACTCCACAATACGAACTGCTTGAAAAAGTTTACCGCCAGTACAAAGATCAGAATTTCGTAATCATTGGCTTCCCTGCCAATAACTTTATGAATCAAGAGCCTGGCAGTAACTCTGAAATTCGTGAATTCTGCAGCCAAAACTATGGTGTAACTTTTCCCATGATGGCAAAACTATCAGTGAAAGGAAAGGATATACATCCTCTTTACCAGTGGCTTACATCTAAAGAACAAAATGGTGTTTTGGACACCGATATTACATGGAACTTCCAAAAATTTCTTATCGATGAGGAGGGGCGCATGGTCATGACAATCTCGCCACGTCAAAAACCCGATTCCGAAGAGATTATTGGCTGGATTACTCAAAAAAAATAGTAGATTTTTTCACAAAGTATTTTTTAAAATAGCAAATCCTTGGTTTATTTGATAAACCAAGGATTTGCTATTTATTATCAATAAGCTAAACAAAACTAAGCATTGATACAAATCATACCAAATTATTGGTGAGATATATTAAACCTTTCCTAAATTAGCATTTCAAATGCTATAAGTAGATAAAAAAGTAAGGATTAATTGATGGTTAAAAGATTTCTGTTTCTCCTCCCCTTTCTATGCTTCTTTCACAATACATCGTATTCCAAGGGCGTAAAAAGTATGCCTAATAGAAAGCGACTGATTGAAGCCTACAGAATGGCTGAGCATATCAGAATAGACGGAAATCTGGATGAAGAAATTTGGAGCCAAGCTAAAATCGCCCATGAATTTACTCAATATGAGCCCTTCAATGGCTCATTCCCTTCAGAAAAAACCGAAGTAAGGGTTTTGTTTAATGACAATGCAATATACATTGGCGCTATTCTACATGACGATGAACCTGATAATATTTTCCGAGAACTGGGCCAAAGAGATAATTCTGATCGGGTTAAAGCTGATGCTTTCACGGTTCTAATTAGCCCTTATAACGATGGAATAAATTACTTTGAGTTTATCGTTTCCGCATCTGGAGTTCAAACAGATATTCGACATACGGGAACAAGCACCGATCGTAGCTGGGATGCTGTTTGGGATTCTAAGGTTTCAATAATTGAAGGCGGATGGATTGCTGAGCTTAAAATTCCTTTCTCCGCATTAAGATTTTCAAGCCGTACAAATGGAAATTGGGGAATCAATTTCAGAAGGTTAATTAAACGATACAACGAATGGAGTTCTTGGAATCCAATCGACAATTCTATTTCTGGTATTGTGAACCAATCGGGCGAACTGACAGGTATTAGCAACATTGACACCCCCATTAGACTGTCCGTTAGCCCTTACATCTCAACGTACCTAAACAAGTATCCCGATGCTAAACCGGTAAGTTTCCGCTTCAATGGAGGAATGGATTTAAAGTATGGAATCTCTGAAAGTTTCACTCTTGACATGGCTCTAATCCCCGATTTTGGCCAGGTTAAATCCGATGATAAAATACTCAATATTTCACCCTACGAGGTACAGTATAGCGAACAACGCCCATTTTTTACTGAGGGAATGGATCTATTTCAAAAAGGGGGTATATTCTACTCAAGACGTATAGGTTCAAAACCTAGAGGGTATAACATTTCAGATGATGATCTCCTCGAAAATGAAATTATTGCAGAGAATCCTTTGGAAACAAAAATGATCAATGCAACAAAAGTAACAGGACGAACGAATAAAGGACTAGGTGTAGGTTTTTTTAACGCCATGACATCAAATACTTATGCCACAATTCATGACACCATATCAAACGATAAAAGGCATGTTCTCACACAGGGATTCACCAATTACAACATGCTTGTTTTTGATCAAACGCTTCGAAACAACTCATACCTGAGCCTTGTTAACACCAACTTTCTAACCCCTAAACAGGAGTACATTGCAAATGTAACTGGTACCGATTTTATCTTTCGCAATAAAAAGAATAGCCATTCATTTTCGGGAAATGGGGCCTTAAGTCAAATTGATGATCAGTCATTTGAGTATGGATACAAGCATTACACTAAATTTGAAAAAACCTCAGGAAACTTCCTTTACAACATTTGGAGTAATACCGAAAGTAAAAACTACAACCCTAATGACATGGGTTTCCTTCAGAAAGCCAATGAATTTAATAATGGAGGTAGTGTTGGTTACAGAATATATAAACCTTTCTGGCATTTGCTAAATTGGACTAGCTGGATTGGAGGTTCATACAAGATGCTTCATGATCCAAGAGTATACAATTCGTCCTATTTTTACATCAGCTTAAGAACTACCGTTGCAAAAACGTACCATTATTTGAGCTTCGATTTCTGGATGGATCCCACAAAAGTTCATGATTACGATGAACCCCGCGTTGATGGAAGAATGGTTATTATTCCCCAAAGATTTTCATTCAGCGTTTACTCTTCAACGGATTACCGCAACCCACTTGCTTTCGATACGCGTGTAGGCTACATTAAAGGAGGGTCGTTAGATTATTCTAATTACTATGTTAGCTTTTCGCCCCGTATAAGGTTTAGCAATAACACTTTTTTGGTGTACGAAGTAAGGCAAGATTATACGCAAAATAGTATTGGTTATGTTGATAGAACTGATGATAATACAACTATTTATATGGGATTGCGTGATGTATCAACCCTTACAAATACGTTCGATTTTTTACTATCATTCACTGCAAATTCATTTTTAAATTTAAGGGCAAGACACTATTGGCGATGGCTAGACTTTAATAGCTACCATGAGCTGAATTTGGACGGTACTCTTTCCGCACCCCTCGACAATTATACCAATTCAAAAAACATAAATTACAACCTATTCAACCTTGACCTAACCTACCAATGGAACTTTGCTCCCGGTAGTATCCTATCCGTTGTTTGGAAAAATGCCATTGAGAGATCTGATAGCGATGTTAGATCAGGATTTCTACATAATTGGGGAGGAATTCTTGAATCAAGTCAAATTAATAGCATTTCTTTAAAAATGCTTTACTACCTCGATTACCACTCGATTATGAAAGGAAAAGGTAAAGCTTAATTTTGCACAAACAGGCTATAAAATAGGCTTATTCCCATATGCTCTGCCACATGTCGATGTGCTTTAAGGTAAACTCCTGTTTCAAGTCTACTGTTTATGCTATAAAATAGATCATACTGCTGAAAGATAATATCGTTTTGGTCAACTGGAGCTACAATGTATAAACCCATCCGTAAAAGAAAAGTAAATCTTCCTGCATTAACACCATAGCCAAGGGCTAAATCCACTATTCCTTTTTGAATTTCCCTTCCATCCCGTCTTAACGATTCATTTAAATATCCATCTCGTTCTATTCCCATCGATAATGAGATTAATGACAACGTGCTAAAAGGATGTATATACCCACCGCTAAATCCACTGATTGGACAGAAAACTAATGGATATTCAGGCGTTTCGTCCTGTACCTTTCCCGAAAAGAATGAGCGTAAAAAAAACTTTCTATTCCTTTGTGATGTTTTAAAGCTCATATTATTCCTATCAAAGAAATACTCCCTATAGGGAGAGTAGTTTAATCCCAATGAAAAGGTAGGATAATTCATACCCTTATTAGGCTGTTTAATGCCACCATTGGAAATATGGTTGTACCAGCTTGATCCCTCAATACGAAACTGATCATTGATGGGAACTACAAATCTTAACCCTCCTATTAGGGTGAAACTTAACTTTGAGCTGAAAAACTGATTTGTGGGGTTTGTTTCAGCATCGTAAACCTTACTAAGAAATGCTAATCCAGTACCCAATCGGAGATTAAGCTTTAACAATGTATAGTTTAGCAGGACGGGCTCAATGAATCCATTTACTGTTAGAGCATTACCTAAAATATTCGGTAATCCGAAGTTAACAAACCCCAAACTAACCCCAGAATATGACCAACAATTGCATTGAATGTAATCCTCTTCGGCATTATTTAACCGCATTAAATCAACCTCGAATCCTGCGGGATTTCGATCAGCAAACTGATGAAGAACAGCCGTATGGGTAAAAATAAATCCGTAATGAAATCTTGACGAATAGCTTAAAGGATGAACAATGCTGTCGCTATTACATATACCACCAAAATAGTGAAACAATAGGATTACGGTAATCAAAAAACCTCTAATGTAGATAAACATCTATGGTTAATTTTTTTATTCTTTTATAATTCTCCTTTTCTTGCTAATATAATATAATTTCAAAGCCTAACAATTATGCTACAAGCATTATTTGCTTTCTTTTTCTAATCACCATTTTACAACAAGTAAATTGGAAAAAAAGGAAAATTTTTATATATTGCTTGCATAGCAAAAAAAATAAATATTTCTACAATCATTTATTAATAATACTTATAATAAAAATCTTCATCATTCATAGATATTAAAAATCTAAAAATAATACCAAAATGACTGAGAATCAAAAACTCGACAAGATTGCAATTACAGTAAAATCGCATAAACTCCTAAAAAAATTGCTAAAGGAGAATGTCAAGTTGGAAGAAATCATGCGTAATGCACGCAATGAAACTGAAGCGCTTATAGGAGTACGTAATTGGGTATTGGCGTATTTAAAAGAAAATCCAAATGCATACGGTTTCTATAAAGGAACCGAAAAGGGTAGAGAAGTATTTGAAAAGCTCACATGGCAGGATTATGCCGCCATAAGGTTGCTAGACTATGTTGACAATGCTGGCCGAGAGTACGAGGATTTAAACCTGAGGGGAGAGATAGCCATCAGTAATCCAATTAAACTTATATGGCTCGCTGTAAACTTTGGCACCGGAGGTGCTAAGCCATATTTCTTTGAGGATATGCTTTACCTGTTCCGACAATTTGCCGGTACATATAAGCGTAAACTTCCAACTAAGATTAATCTAAACGAATGGATGGAACGTTTTCCCAGCGGACTTGATCCTCGTATTGTAAAACTTAGAGAGGAAAACCGGGAAAGAATTATTAATATACTTATTGAAAAGATAGAATTAGGCGAAATAAAAAGTGATCGATACACCTTTTCTCCCAAACTTTCGCACGAACAAAAATTTTTACAAATGTTGGAGTGGTGGGATGACTATAGATTTCATCTCAACTTTGCTGTAAGATCTCCACGACTGCTCAACGAGTTGCTTGGTAATTCACTTGATCCTGATACCATGAAGATACTTTACAGTGCAGAGAAAGCTGGTATTCCATTCTTTATCAACCCTTACTATCTTTCCCTATTACATGTAAGGGTGCCATATTTTGCCATAGGTGCTGATCTGGCAATTCGATACTATGTAGTTTATAGCCAACAACTCGTAGATGAATTTGGATATATTGTAGCTTGGGAAAAGGAGGATAAAGTTGAACCAGGAAAACCCAACGCTGCCGGCTGGATTCTTCCTACACACCATAATGTTCATCGTAGATACCCTGAAGTAGCTATCCTCATTCCAGCAACAATGGGTCGTGCCTGTGGCGGATTATGCGCATCGTGTCAGCGAATGTATGATTTTCAGAGAGGAAACCTAAATTTCAACCTCGATAAACTAAAACCCAATGAGTCTTGGGACATCCAACTTAAAAAGATTATGGAATACTGGGAAAACGACACCCATCTGAGAGATATCCTAATTACTGGCGGAGATGCTCTTATGAGTTCAGACAATTCAATGAAAAAAATGTTAGATGCTATACTAAATATGGCTATCCGTAAAAAGCAGAAAAATGAAGACCTTCCCGATGGAGAAAAACTTGCAGAAATTGTTAGGGTTAGGTTGGGAACACGTTTACCCGCATATTTACCTCAAAGAATTACTCCTGAACTTATTCAAATACTCTCAGATTTTCGACAGAAAGCTCTAGAAGTTGGTATTAAACAGTTCATAATTCAAACACATTTCGAATCACCAATGGAGATAACCCCCGAAGTAAAAGAAGGTATGAAGCTCTTTCTTCAATCGGGATGGATGATAACAAATCAGCATGTATTTACCACCGCTTCTTCACGAAGAGGGCATACTGCCAAACTAAGGCAAACGCTTAATGAAATTGGCGTTCTCCCCTACTACACATTTTCTGTTAAGGGTTACATGGAGAACTACTTCAACTTTGCAACCAATGCACGTGCCGTACAGGAGCAAATTGAGGAAAAGGTTTTTGGGACAATAAATGATAAAAACATTGAAAAGATCAAGGAGATAACTCTTGATCCCATGCATATGGACGATAATCTGATAGTAATGATGCAAAAAAGTGGGCTTCCATTTATTGCAACTGATCGTAACGTACTAAACCTTCCTGGGGTTGGAAAAAGCTTAACATATAGGGTTATAGGCGTAACTCGTTATGGACGGAGGGTTTTACAATTTGACCATGATCAAACCCGTATCCATAGCCCAATAATACATAAAATGGGGAAAATTATTATTATTGAAAGCAAATCTATTAGTGAGTACTTACGACAACTTGAAGATATTGGGGAAGATATAACGGAATATGAAAGCATATGGGGATATTCAATAGGAGAAACCGAAGCGAGGCTTCCTATTTACGAATACCCTGAATATGATTTTGTAACTTCCAAAGAACTTACAAATATTGATATTGAATAATTTAGCAGTAATTAAAGAAAGAATAGACTTCGCTAAATATTGGCAAAGCCTATTCTTTTTTTTAAAAATGTTTTATAAAACTATTAAGCCTAATGCAATAATAATAATTACTACAAAGAACCCAAGTAAAGGTTGATTAACATTTCGTGCCCGATAAAAGTCAATCTGCTCTTCTAAGTATGATTTTCCCTCGTGATGGTAATCATATAAATCGAAATAGGTTTTGGTTCTGTAAACCCAAAAAGGAGTTAAAACTATGGCTGATAGTAAAACCAAACCAAGTAAAGCCAAGAAAGAACCAAGAACCCACATAAAATTAGTCGCTCTAATAGAACGAATTGTTGCCTCAGTTAGCCTAACATTTAAAATATAAATTGATTCCAACTTATTTAATTGATGTCTATAGCTAATTATCCAACTTTGTGTTATTTCAATATTTTTTGAATGCAATGAATTCTCTGGTTCAGAATTAAAGGCCGCTCTAATTTCGCAAAGTTTAGCATCTAAATCTGATATCTCATTTGTAATTCTTTCGTAATCATCCTTGTACCTTCTTTCCAATGCAATCAACTTGTTTTTCTGGGTTTTAACGCTCCTAACACCCGATGATAGGTTAATCATCGCCTCATACCAGCTATCGCTGAAAAGATCAAGTGTGTGTATTCGAGATTCTAAAACAGCTATCCTCCTTAACTTTTTAATCGGATAATCCTTTGCACGACTTACCTGCGATACCGTATCAGCAAATGCATAATAATCGGAATTATAGTCGTAAAGTTCATTCTGCATTTTGTTCATTGCATTTTCGCTGAAGCCTTGCTTTATCTCATTTGTCGACCACCACAACAAACCTCCAATAAAAAGAGTTGCTATAGATGTAATAAAACCCCCAAAAAGTACAAAAGGAATCGCACCAATGTAACGTGGTAAGCGAATTGCTATATTTTTTAAAAAATCCCTTGTTTCAAATTCTCCCCCCTTTGTAACCAAATATGCTGGTAAAATTGTATTGGCCATTAGCGATGATAGTATTGCTATTACCAATATGATTAGCAGTATTTGCATAATTGGGAAAGAAATCCCAAGAACCGGAAGTTGAATTGCTGTTCCAGCAAAGATATGTAACAACAAAATTACTGCAGTACTAAGTATAGCGATCAATATCATTACAGCATGCCGTGAAGTTGATAAAAGTGACCAATACTCGCTGAATGTTCGCTTGGGATCATTGTAAAGTGTAAAACCTGCAAAAAATACTATGCTTATAAGGAAAGGTAAGGTCATGGCAATAATAATCCATTCCTGCTCCAAAATACTGGTGAGGTATAAAAGAAAAAAGACAATAAATGAAATTCCCAACACAGATATAAATCCATTTCTAAAGGTGTTAACTGAAAAAGCTTCAGGTATCCTAGTAATGGCTAACTTAAAAAAACGCCAACTCCATATTACGAGATAATGCCATATTAACTTAACAATGAAGAATATTACAGGATGAATTACTTCGTTCCAAATCCATAAAACGATCCAAGAAATGATCTTCCATATGAATTTAAATATAAAGGCAATAAATTCAAAGATTGTTACCACCCCATAAACCATCCAACCTGCAGCATTAAAAAGAAAAATGAAGAATGCCAATATAGGTAATAGCATTGATGTAACAGAGTTACGGTTTGACCAATCATCCTGAATTTTCTTTTGGTTTAGAATAAAATCAGGTTTCACATTGATAATGGTAGCCCTAATAAAGCCTAATAAAGCAAAAAAGATAGATAAACCTATGAATATAAAGAGATAAGCGAATCTAAATAAGAATTCGGGATCATCCATAATATTCAAAGGCAATGGGATAAAAAACTCTTTAAGAGTAAGTAGAATTGGAATCATAGCTCGAAATATTTAGTTAGTAAATTTTAAAATGGGGTTATTTATCAAATATTTTAACCATACAATTCAATACCTGCCTATTGTAAAACAAATTTAATTTTTTTATTTAAAAAAACAAATATTCAATTATTAAGGCTATATCAATACATAAAAAAAAGCGGGAAAATCCCGCTTTTTAAAAAATTCCAAACCTTTAATTATTATGAAATTGATATCTGCCTTGCTGGTTTTTCCTTTGCCTCTTCACGTTTGGGAATGTTAATCTTTAGTATGCCTTCCTTATAAGAAGCTTTAATTTTTTCACTATCAGCTCCTTCTGGTAATGTAAAGCTACGCTTGAATGCTGTGTAGCTGAATTCTCTTCGCATAATCTTTTCATTCTCCACCTCGTTTTTAATCTCCTTCTCGCACGAAATGGTAAGTAAATTATTGTGAATATCAATTTTAAAATCTTTCTTTTCCAGACCAGGAGCAGCGAGCTCAATGGCAAAGTCATCTTTGGATTCAAGGATATTCACTGCAGGAACAGTCCCCACGTTTGGGCTATCGAAGAAGTTTGACAAAAAATCATCGCCAAAAAAGGCATCTACAAGGCTTGGAATATTGCCGGTCTTTGTTCTTATCATGGGTATCATAGCAAATCCCTCCATATTTTTTAGATTAAACATTAGATTATTTTTATGGTGCACATAACTCACACCGTCGATTAATTGTATTCAAGAGAAATGCCAAATGAAATTTTCATGCCATGATGTCTTGTTTTATTAAAACAACCTGCCAGCTTGTCCTGTTGCGACAAAAAAATATTGTATTACTTTGAGGATCGAGGATGAAACCGAATAATCGTATCCCTGAGATACTGCCTATCGAGGTGTGTGTATATTTCTGTTGTAAGGATAGATTCGTGACCCAGCATTTCCTGGACCACACGAATATCTGCTCCTCCCTCAACCAGATGAGTGGCAAACGAATGCCGAAGGGTATGAGGGCTAATTACTTTCTTAATCCCTGCATCTTTTGCCGCTTTCTTGACAATGGTAAAAATCATTTCGCGGGTAAGTTTACGACCACGTCGATTCAAGAAAAGTATGTTTTCAGATGCCTTGTCAATTTTAAGTAAACGATTTCTATCGGGTAAATAAAGATTTATTTCCTTAATCGCTTTTTTTCCAATGGGTACTAATCTCTCCTTATCTCCTTTACCGGTTACACGGATAAAACCTTGCTCAAAGTTTAAATCAGTCAGTTTGAGGTTAACCAACTCTGAAACTCTAAGCCCACAACTATAAAGTGTTTCAATGATTGTTTTATTCCTTTGCCCTTCAGGTTTACTCAAATCAAAAGTTGATTCCATGTTGTCAATATCTTCGACGCTAAGGACATCTGGAAGTTTCCGTGTCATCTTAGGTCCTTCAATCTGATGAGACGGGTCAATATCAATAACCTCCTCCAGCATAAGATACTTGAAGAAACCTTTTACTCCCGATAAAATTCGTGCCTGAGATCGGTGATTGAAACCATTCTCCCTAATAAATTCAAGAAAATGGGTTATATCGTTTGAGGTTAATGACTCTGGCTCCTTACCCAATTTCTCATCGGCAAACTCAGCCAGAAGTTTAACATCTCGTTGGTATGCTTCGACTGAATTTTCCGACAATGACTTCTCGAGCCTTAAAAACCTAACATAATCCTCAATCGCTACAACCCAACCCATAACTTTGCAGGAATTGTAATTTTAATACGTAATATTTATTCCACAACAGCTTCATACCCTACAGGAACAATGTAAATTGGAACTTCACCTTCGTTGCATTTTAAAATTTCGGACACCTGGTCATCGTAAAAAGCTCCAACAGGTACAGATCCTAATCCTAAAGCAACTGCCTGTAGGTGAATATTTTGAGCCACATGTCCTGCTTCCATACAAATATAACGGTAAGCTCGTTCTCCATACCGCTGAGCGGTACGCTCCTCGATCATGGTGAAAACAAAAACTGCATGAGCATCGCTTACAGCTGTTTGACCAAGTGATGCATCGGAAAGTTTTTTTCGTAGATCCTCTGAAAATACTTTTATTAAACTATGATCCTTAGGAACATACTTATATACCCCACTTGCAGTGAAAAGGTATGTTTCTAAAGGGTATGTGGCTCCCGCTGATGGCGCAGTACGAAATAATCTTTCTCCCCAACTATGGGTAACTCCCTGAGCTGCCCATAGCAGCTGAGAAACCTGTTCAACCGATAGGGGTTTGTCCTGAAAACTGCGAACTGATTTACGCTCATTTAAAGTTTGTTCCACCGACACCCTCCCTTTAATGTTAGGGTCAGGAAGCTTACCCTCAAGGTTTCCAGTAGTGTCACCACCTTGTGATGCATTACCACATCCTGTTGTAATCATTGCAAAAAGAATTGCTAACGAAATAAATCTAGTTGTTTTCATGGTGTTATATTTAAGGGGATTATTAGTTAAATTAATAATGAAATGTATTCGAACAACTGTAAATTAAAACTCTAGGAATTATTAATGAATCTAAGTGGGCTGTACTGGATTCGAACCAGTGACCCCCGCCCTGTCAAGGCGATGCTCTAAACCAACTGAGCTAACAGCCCATTAGATATTTATTTTGCAAAGATATTATTAAATCAAAAAAACCAAAGATGAATTTTGCATGAAATCTTGTTAATAGAACTATCTTACAAAATTGACTCAATCCTTGGTATAGTATTTAATGGTCTGTAATTCCTTCCATGCCCCTCTTGTGAAATCAGGAATTTTAACGGGCATCCCTTGGTTTGCCACAGAAATCTGCGATAACTCAATTATCGATGACCATTCCGCGGCATCATAAACATCCATATCGAGTGGCAGACCATGATGTAAGCAATAAATCAAACGATAATCCATGATAAAATCCATACCTCCATGTCCCCCTACTTCTTTGGCTTTTTCTCCAACTTCTTTTACAATGGGATGCTCATATTCTTTAAGTAATTTTTTTAGTTCATCTTCAGAAATAAAGTTATGCCCGTTTGGTTCGAGAGCAATTCCTGTACGAGGCCATTTTTGCGCACACCCTTTGGTTCCACTCAGCATATGAATTCGGCTATACGGTCTGGGACTGGTTACATCATGCTGGATTTTAATTGTCTTCCCTTTGGCAGTTTTTATGATAGTGGTGTTCATATCACCTCTTTTGTAATCCCTTTTAGCGTAATCTGACTCCTCGCCAAATTTTTCTTTGGCATATTCTTTCATACCAAATTGATCGCTTGAAACCGATACAAGGTACTCCATCTTATCACCACGATGAATATTAAGGGCATGAGCTAATGGGCCCAAACCATGCATTGGGTATAAGGCACCACTTTTTTTCTCGTTATGTTTTAGTCGCCACATGTCCCAGTAGTGACCGGGCTCTCCCTCCTCTGCAAAAAGCATCGACCTAAGGTCGTGTATGTAGGCACCTTCAGCGTGCACAATTTCGCCAAAAAGGCCTTGCTGGACCATGTGGAGGGTTGCCATCTCAAAAAAATCGTAGTTGCAATTCTCAAGCATCATCATATGCCTACGGGTTCGCTCTGCTGTATTCACCAGCTTCCAGCACTCCTCAATGGAAAGGGCTGCAGGAATCTCTGTGGCCACGTGCTTACCATTCTCCATGGCAAAAATAGCAACTGGGGCGTGCAAGTCCCAATGAGCACAGTTGTAAATCAGGTCAATATCATCGCGAAGACAAACCTCCTTCCAAGCCTCCTTCCCAACATAGGCATCGGCCAGTGGCCGACTCATTTTCATCAAGGTCTCCTGTGCTCTTTCC
Organism: uncultured Rikenellaceae bacterium; assembly: GCA_964509385.1. Lineage (GTDB taxonomy): Bacteria > Bacteroidota > Bacteroidia > Bacteroidales > Tenuifilaceae > MWFE01. Next base: position 36,268 of record CAZDXY010000014.1, on the reverse strand, counting down.
ACGCTTGATGGCACCACGTCAACCAGCGCCACAATCTTCACAATTTCAATGAAGCTGAGCCTATACACAGCACCCTGACCACGCATACCCAAGCCAACAATGGCAATTCTTACGGTATCGATGGGTTCAGCCCTAAGTTCAAGCACATGGCTTTGCCCTGCAGGACGAGGTTTAGTTGGGTAAACCTCAACGGCAGTGAAAGGCTTATCGCCAACTTTATGAGTTCCAGAATTGCACGACGATGCTAAAATTGCCATTATCAAAAGGGCAAGTAAACTAAATATTGAGTGCATCTTTTTCATAGTTAATAATTTAAGATTAATTATTGCCTTAAAAATATACTATTCACAGTTGACTTCATCTTTTCCTCGTTTTCTTCCAATCTTTCAATCATAGTCTTTTGAACCATACATCTATCGATGTTATGGTTGGGATAGGCAATCTTATAGTAACTATCTCCATTCAAAAATTCGGCTAAAAACCTAATGCCCATTAAGTAGGTGAGAATAAAAGGTGCAAGAAAAAAGTTAACCCTCTCCTCATCAGTTATAATTGTTTTCACTTCATTTAGGTAACCCACCGAGAAATGCTCAAATGCTTTGAGATTAAAATTAACCCTGCTCAAATTCTTTTCATCCTCTTGGGCGGTATTAGCAATTGTTCTAAGAGCATCGCCATAGTCGTAGTAAAGGATCCCCGGTCCGGTAGTATCGAGATCAATAACCGCTACTGCACTTTTAAAGCGAAATAGCAGGTTGTTTATTTTGGTATCGTTGTGCATAACTCTCAGCGGAATTTTACCAGCATCCACCATTTGCTCAACCTTGCTGAGTTTATCCTCTCGAGCCAGGAAAAACTCAACTACTTCTTTTACAACTTTGAGCCTACCAGCAAAATCATTTTCAATAGCCTGCTTTAGCTGCCCAAGACGAAATGATAAACGATGAAAATCCTTAATGGGCTCTGAGAACTCTTTAACATTTAGCTGACTGCATATAGCTGCAAAAAGACCATATGCCTTGCCTGCCTCGAGAGCTTGCCAAGTATCAGTTAACACCTCTATTGTATATGAATCCTCAATAAACTCGGTTAATCGCCAATGATTACTGTTAGCATCAACTGTCAAATACTCTCCATTTGAGTTAGCCACAAGATGTGCAATAGTAATTGGATAATGCTTATTGCTAAAAACTTCTTGCAACTTAAGGTGTGTCTCAATTATGGTCTGTGGGTTATTAAAAACATTGGTATTTATCTGTTGAAGTATAAAATTTTGAGCTTCACCTTTCAACTCTACTCTATAGGTATCGTTTATATGACCATTGCCAAAGGGTTCGATGCTACAATTTTTAATGCTGGGGAAATATGCTTCAATAACCTCAGTAATCATTGCAATCTATAGTATTATGAACTATACTGATTTTAACTTTTTCCAATAACGTAAAAGCAGAAATGATGAAATGAATGTCAAAAAAATGAATATAATTGTTTGAACCACATTTCCATAGAGAATATTACCTATGCCGAACAGAATACTGTATATAGCAATGCATCCAAGGATCATGCAGACAATACCAGTTGGAACGTCCCATTTCAGGTTCGACTCCTTAACAAGTTCGATGTTTTCTGATTTTGCTCGTTCAACAACAGATTTCCAGCCAGGACCACCTGGCTTTATCTTACTATAAAAACTTCGGAGGGTATTATCGCAAACGGGCCTAGTAAGGAAAGTTACCAGAATCCATGAAATAGAGGTAAGAAATACTACTCCAGTAAATTTAATAATATTCCAATAGGTAGCTGAAACTGTTATGCCCATTACCTCAACCATGTTATTATCAAGATGAACAAGAGCAAAATTCTCGATTAGAATGAATGCCATCGAAAAGGTTGCTGCTGCAATCATGGCCGATATTTCGGAGTATGCATTGATGCGCCACCAGAACCACCGTAAAACGTAAAGAAGTCCTGTTCCTGCACCAATCATTAGCAGATACTGAAATGCCTGAAGGGCATTCTGAAGAACTAACGCCAAAAGCACAGCGAAAACCATCAAAGTAACGGTGCTCAAGCGTCCAAAGGCAACTTTCTGCTTTTCCGAAGCATTCTTATTATAAAATCTAGCGTAGAAATCGTTAACAAGGTACGACGAACCCCAGTTGAGCTGCGATGCTGTTGTTGACATAAACGCCGCTATCAGTGAGGCAACCACAAGTCCAAGCATACCTACCGGAAGAAACTCTCTTAGCATAGCCGGGTAAGCGAAATCGTTCTTGATATACTGTGTTGACACCTCAGGAAATCTATCTATCATGGATTGAATATCGGGGAAGATTACCAGCGAAGCTAACCCAACAACAATCCATGGCCATGGACGTAGAGCATAGTGAAAAAAGTTGAATAGAAGGGTTGCTCCAATGGCATGATCCTCGTTTTTTGCCGAGAGCATTCGTTGTGCTACATAACCACCTCCACCTGGTTCAGCTCCGGGATACCAGGCAGCCCACCACTGAACAGCCAGTGGAATTAGAAAAATGCTCAGAAAAAGTTCTGGTTGCGAAATGCTGGGTACTAAGCTTAACTTATCCGAAACATTTGGGTGAGAAAACAGGGCGGATAGCCCTCCTATTTCAGGAGATTTTGCAATGTAAATCGCAGCAACAATGGCTCCAAAAAGAGCAAAGCTAAACTGAAATAGATCTGTCCATAGAATGGATTTCAATCCACCTAAACCGCTATAAAAAACTACTATAACAGCTGCAATTATCAGCGCAGTTGCTGGCTGGAGTCCCAGCATTACCCCTGCAATCTTAATGAATGCCAGCGATACGCTTGCAATAACCATTACGTTGAAAAAGAAACCAAGGTAAATGGCCCTGAATCCTCGTAGAAAAGCAGCCATTTTTCCGCTATAGCGCAATTCGTAGAACTCCAGGTCAGTCATCACCTTCGAACGGTTCCAAAGCTTTGCATACACAAAAACCGTAAGCATTCCAGTTAATAGAAATGCCCACCAAAGCCAGTTGCTGGCCACACCTCCGGTTCGAACCATATCGGTTACCAGATTTGGTGTATCGGCAGAGAATGTTGTCGCCACCATCGAGACACCAAGCAACCACCAGGGCATATTACGTCCTGAAAGGAAAAAGTTTGTTGCACTTTTACCAGCTTGTCTGGAAGAGAAAAAACCAATTGTAAGAAGAATAATAAAAAAAATGATCACAACGATCCAATCGAGAGGTTTTAGTATCATTGAAGTAACTATTAAAATAGAATATTGGTTATTTAAACCTTAATAATGAATCCATTTTAAAAAAATGAACTTGCTCAAAGGTAAAATTTTAAAAAAAAAATACAAACGATGAGTTTTCTTTGCTATAAAAAAAACCAGAGGTATACAATAAGTAAAAATTGCCTTTATAAATAACCTCCTCTGTCAAATCAGGGTTTAAATGATCAATCATTTCGAAATTTACGTGAAACTAATTTACTAACATCAAGTTATATGGCAAATGATGTAAAGATTTTTAGCCATATTGTATCTGATTTTTATATTTTTTTAGATTTTAAATATTTTATTAATTCTACAAGTGTATTTTTGGTGAAAACAACACTCTATAATATGAAGCCACAGGTAAAAATCGTTTTTTTATTGATAATATCTTTACTATCAACTTATTATTCATATTGCAGAAAACCCGATTGGGAAAATACTTCGGTAATTGAAATGAACAAGGAAGGAGGAAGAGCAATCTTTCACTCCTATCCCAGCGAGGCTGATGCGTTATTTGGTTCACCAGAAAAATCGGGTAGGTTTATTCTTTTGGATGGAAAATGGCTTTTTAATTTGGCATTGAACCCCGAAGAGCGTCCGAAATTTTTTTTTGAGGATACCTATGATACATCGCATTGGAATAAGATAAGTGTACCGGGTAGTTGGGAGGTGCAGGGATACGATGTACCAATTTATGTTAATATTCCCTATGAGTTTGCCGATCCCAGAACCCCAATAACTGAACTAAAGAATGGTCCGGAACCCCCTCGTATTCCAAACGATTACAATCCTGTTGGATCATATAAACATCATTTTTTAATTCCAAAGGAATGGGAAAGTCAGGAGGTGTTTATTCATTTTGGATCTGTTAAATCGGCATTCTATCTATGGATCAACGGACAAATGGTTGGGTACAGTCAGGGCAGTAAACTCCCCTCTGAATTTAACATCACTGCCTTCATAAAACCTGGACAGAATAATAGCCTAGCCGTTGAAGTTTATCGCTGGAGCGATGCCAGCTACCTTGAATGTCAAGACTTTTGGAGGATAAGTGGAATTAAACGCTCAGTTTTCTTGTACAGCCAGCCAAAAATCAGGATAAGGGATTTCGAAGTTGTTTCTGTTCTGGATAATACCTACACCCATGGGGAGTTTAGTCTTAGCGTTGATATCATGAATCACCTTCCAAAAAAAGAAAAGGTAAAGGTTGAATTTACCATTATGGATGGAGAACAAAGGGTTGCTGAAGAAATCTCGATTTTAGAAATGAACCCAACCGATCATCAACCAGCACAATTCACATCTACCGTTCGCAATGTTAAGCAATGGAACGCCGAATATCCCAACCTATACACATTGGTAATCAACTTGCGAGATGCAAAGGGTAGATTGCTTGAAAGCACATCAAAGCGAATAGGTTTTCGCAGCGTTGAGATAGTTCGTGGGCAACTTCTGGTAAACGGAATACCCATCACGTTGAAGGGAACAAATATCCATGAGCATAATCCTGAAACAGGACATACCCTAACCGAAGAGCTGATGTTGAAGGATATTGAGCTGATGAAAAAATTCAACATCAATGCTGTTAGGCTTAGCCACTATCCTTTTCCCGAGCGATGGTACGAATTGTGCAATGAGCATGGACTGTATGTGGTAGACGAAGCCAATATTGAATCGCATGGGCTATACTACGGCGAGAGGTCGCTGGCTAAAAACCCCGATTGGGAATTGGCTCATACTGACAGGATGGTACGTATGGTTCAGCGCGACAGAAACCATCCATGCGTGATTATATGGTCTATGGGAAATGAGGGGGGAAATGGCGTTAACTTCTATGCAGGGTACAAAGCAATAAAGGCAACCGACGCAACCAAAAGGCCGGTTCAGTACGAACGAGTTGAAATTGGTAGTCGCTATGCCCTTGATTTCGAATGGAATTCAGATATTCTTGTTCCCCAGTACCCCGCTCCTTCTACACTTGAATGGTTTGGACAGCATGTCCTCGATAGACCCTTTATTCCTTCGGAATATGCCCATTCCATGGGCAATAGCACGGGCAACTTCCAGGATTACTGGGATGAGATCAAAAAGTACCCTCAACTTCAGGGAGGATTTATATGGGATTGGGTTGATCAGGGCATCTGGAAAATGGATGATGAAGGTAATCGGTTTTTAGCCTATGGTGGTCATTTTGGTGAGAATATGCCCTCCGATGGGAACTTCCTGTTGAATGGAGTTGTTTTTGCTGACAGAACCATTCAACCAGCCCTTCATGAGGTGAAAAAAGCACATGAATCGGTTCGGTTCAAACTTTTTCGGGTGCAGGATTCAACGGCAAGAATCCTTGTTGAAAATCTATACGATTTCACCAACCTTGAGGAGTTTGTAATAACCGCTTTTATTAAAGCCAACGGGAAGATTATAAACGAAATCTATTTCCCTCATATTAATGTGGAACCTCATTCTTCAAAAGTAGTTGAAATCAACTTGGGTAACTTTCTCATTTTACCAAATACAGAGTATTTCCTGCATTTAAAGGTTTTGACAAAAACTTCAAAAGGAACGGTACCTTCAGGACACGTTGTGGCCAACGAGCAATTCAAGTTGCCCTGGAAAGAAGTTCGGGTTAAAGAACAAATTAGTTTATCGCCCCTGAAAATTATACATTCCGAAGAATATTTTTCCCTGGAAAATGAAAGGGTTAGCGTTATGTTTTGTAAAAAGACCGGATTTTTATGTGGCTATAAGGTTGATGGCATCGAATTTATTCACAGCCAAATGGGTTTAAAACCCGATTTATGGCGTGCTGTTACCGATAATGATTTTGGGAGTAGAATGCACACAGAGAATATCAATTGGAAAAAAACTGGTCAAAAAATTCAACTCAACGATATTCAAATCAAACCATCAGATAATTGTTCTTACACCATTCATGTTAAATGGAATCTCGCTGAAGTGAACTCAACCTTTGAATCCAACTTTATGATATTTGGAAACGGTAGAATTGATATCACCAACCAACTCAATGCAACAGACACTGAAAAATCGGATATTCCACGTATTGGGATGAGTTTTTGCGTTAACGAACAGTTCAACAATCTCAGTTTTTATGGCCGGGGTCCCTGGGAAAACTATATCGACAGGAAAAGATCGTCCTTTGTTGACCTTTACCAGGGAAAAGTTAATGAGCAAATGGTTCCCTACGTACGACCACAAGAAAATGGCAACAAAACAGATGTTCGCTGGGCTGCACTAACCAATGACAATAATATTGGATTAATGGCTATAAGCAGGGAGATTGATAAGGATGGATTTGAGATGACCGCCATGCCATACCTTACTTCCGATTTTGATGCAAGGGAGGGGTTTGACTATGGTCCAGTTTATTTAGAACAAAAGCACATCAAGGATATTAAACCTCGTCCCTTTATCCGTTGGAACATCGATTACGGTCAACGGGGTTTAGGTAGCGTTGACAGCTGGTACTCCAAACCTTTGGATAATTATCAGCTAAAACCCAACAGAAACTACACATACTCATTCACGCTAATACCCATTAAGGCTGATGATTCTGAAAGATATTTTGAGATGGTAAATGAAATTCCTTGAAAAAAACAAGACTATAAGACTTATTTTATTGATAATATATAGTTTGCGTTATTTCCCTTGTTTAAGTCTCAATAATTTCTGTATGAGGGATCGTAAATCTAAAACAGCTCCCCTTTCCCAATTCGCTTTCAACCCAAATTTTACCTCCATGATTTTCAATAAATGTTTTACAAAGGAATAGACCCAATCCTGTGCCCTTTTCCTTATTGGTTCCTTCAACGGATTTTATCTGGTGAATTTTAAATAGTTTGCTCATGATTTCGTTGCTCATCCCAATGCCTGTATCGGTAACGGCAACTTCTAAAAAAGATTTAGATAACTGCGCTGAGATTATTACTTTACCCCCTTTGGGTGTATACTTTATTGCATTGGTAATCAAATTTCGCATCACAGTGTTTAGCATGTTCTCATCTGCCTTTATCGATATGTTTTTTAAGTTAGAAATCTGCATTTCAATACCTTTAACTTCGGCTAAACTTTTGCAGAGATTTACACTTTTCTGCACTAATCTTTCAAAATCAATATTTTGTGGGTTGTATGTAATCCCACCGGTTTGGGAACGCGACCATTCCAGCAGGTTTTCTAAAAGGGAAAAGGCATTTCTTGCAGATGCATGAATAATACTTGCATATGCAGCACTATCCTTCATTTTGTTGTCAGTCTGCGATTTAACAAGAAGATCTGAAAATCCAAGAATGCTATTGAAAGGATTTATTAGGTCATGGGCAATGATACTAAAGAATTTATCCTTGGTAGCATTCATCACTTCAAGCTTAACATTATTTGATTTTAACTCATCACGCTGATTTCTTATTTCTTGGGTCATTAACTGTAAATCTCTATTCTGTTCAGCTAGTACCTTCTCATTCTCAGTGATTTGATTCTTAAAGTTGATTAGTATTAATAATATGATGGTAAACGCAAAGAAGATGTTTATGGTGAAAATTGGAAGATAGTTGCCGGTGGGAAAATGCAATAAACTGTTGTTATTGTTTAGAACAAGTGAAATGGCAAAAAGAATGATTAAGTTGGCAACTCCAAACGAAATGTAAGTTGCTTTTTTCTTATAGAAAACTATGGGAAGTATTGCAGGGATAAAGTATAAAAAGACAATTTTTATCCCACCAATTAGGTAGTAGAGCGAAGTGTAAAGCGTTGCAAAAGCACACAGCATAAAAACAGCCGTCTCCCAATATTTTTTTGCGTTTAAATAAAGAATCAAAAAACACACCAAACCAAGAAAAGCATCTAGTATTGGGTATGCAACCTTAAAATTCGTCCATGCAGTGATTTTTGCATCAACTTGCCCAAATAGTAAATCGTTAATTAATGAGAAATCAAATTTTTGGTAGGGTAAAAACAAAATGAAAACCACTAAACTGACAATAATCATTACTGTGCCACCCCAAAAGCTTATGCCATTAACAATACGAACTCTTTTAGCGTCATCAATGGATGTGCTCTCGTCAATACCCAAATTAAGTATTGCTCCAAATAGCTTGTAAATTTTATTCTTAATAATCAAGGTGTTGGTGTAAGTAATTACTTACCAAATGTAGTAAAATTCTTGATTAAACTAAATTATAATATGATTATCAATGCTGTTTATTCAGGTGCCAGCTTCGACCAGCTCAGCTTGACACCTATCATCCTGAGCACCGACCCCGACAATTCGGGGCTCGGGGTCGGGGTTCGGGGTCGAAGGATGGTTATTCAAATCATAATCAGAGAGTTATCTTAATTAAACGGCATTGAAATGATTAACCCATATTCAGTGAATCAAGATTTTTTAAGCAAAAAACCGAAAAAAAAGTTATTGGTTGTAACATATGTTACATTCTTCGGGAAGTTTTCGCTGTAAGTTTGCTGTGTAAATAGTTGGAACAAATCTTAAACTGAAAAAATAAAAACACATAATATATGAAAAGGGATATCATAACAATCGACCGCGACAAGTGCAACGGATGCGGACTTTGCGTTACTGGTTGCCATGAGGGTGCACTGCAAATCATTGACGATAAAGCGGTGCTAATCAGCGAGTTAATGTGCGATGGACTTGGTGCTTGCATTGGCGAATGCCCCGAAGGTGCAATATCCATTGAGCATCGCGAGGCGGAAGCATACGACGAGGTGCTAACCATAAGCAAAATGGTTGCCAACGGCAAGAATACCGTTATTGCTCACCTGAAGCACTTAAAAGACTACAATGAGAAAGAATACCTACGCCAAGGCGTTGAATGGCTTCTTGCAAATCAGGATAAGCTAAACTTTAAGGTAGAGGAAGTAATGCATGCTGTTCATAACCATAAAAAGGCCGATGCATGCGGATGTGAAGATGGTGCTTCTCAACCCAAATCGCAGATTCATGTTCATGCTCATCACCATCAGGGTGGTGGATGCCCTGGTTCAATGGCTCGTAGCTTTGGAGGTGGAGCAGCAGCAACTGTTAATGCAGGAATGGTATCGGGCAAATCGGAACTGTCACAGTGGCCTATTCAGCTGCACCTAATTAACCCTAACTCTGGGCAGTTCCAAGGTTCAAACCTTCTACTTGCAGCCGATTGTGTAGCGTTTTCGTTGGGTAACTTCCACAGCGATTACCTAAAAGGTAAAACACTGGCCATTGCTTGTCCAAAACTCGACTCCAACAAGGAGGTTTACGTTGAGAAGATCACCGCGTTAATCGATAACGCTCAGGTTGATACAATTACCGTGATGAAGATGGAGGTTCCCTGCTGCGGCGGTCTTCTTCAGATGGCTAAGATGGCCATGGATCGCGCTTCGCGCAAAGTGCCAATTAAACTTTTAACCGTGGGGATAGAGGGAGAGATTTTGGAGAATTCCTGGGTCTAGAAGATGAAAGAGGAAGTGAAATATAAGATTGGATGACCTGCCGGCAGGCAGGCAGGTCATCCAATCATCCAATCATCCAATCAGTCAATCAACTTAATAACTTAGTAACTAAATAACCAAAATCATGAGCATGTTCTGTTTTCAATGCCAGGAGGCAGCAAAAGGTATCGGATGTACGATACGAGGTGTATGCGGTAAGACCGATGATCTTGCCAACACCATGGATCTACTTCTTTTCGTGATCAAGGGCATAAGCGTTTACAGCACTGCACTTCGTGAGCAGAAGAAGTATGAGAACCCAATTGTGAATAAGTTCGTTTTCGATGGACTTTTCAGCACTATCACCAATGCAAACTTCGATAAGCAGGTGATATCCAATCGTGTTACCCGCGGATTGGAACTACGCAATAAGCTTCGCGACGTGGCGAAAAAGCAGGGAGTAAAGGTTGACGAGTCGTTTGAGGGTTGCACCTGGGAAGGAAAACCCGAGGAGTATGAGGCAAAATCAACCTCAATTGGTATTCTGGCAGAGCCCAATGAAGATGTTCGTTCGCTTCAGCAACTCATCACCTTTGGGGTAAAGGGAATGGCCGCCTACACCGAGCACGCCTACAACCTTGGTTACGAGAATGTTGAGATTTACGCTTTCATGCAACGAGCTTTAGCCACAATTACACATAATCGTAATGTGGATGAGTTGGTTGCCCTTACCCTTGAAGCCGGTAAATTTGGCGTTGATGTGATGGCACTTCTAGACAGGGCCAACACATCGAGTTACGGAAATCCCGAAATCACAAAGGTTAACATTGGTGTTAGCAATAAACCGGGTATCCTTATCAGTGGTCACGACCTGAAGGATTTGGAGGAGTTATTAACCCAAACCGAGGGAACAGGTGTTGATGTTTACACGCACAGCGAGATGTTACCTGCCAACTATTACCCTGCCTTCAAAAAGTACAAGCACTTTGTGGGTAACTACGGCAGCAGCTGGTGGAAGCAGCGCGAAGATTTTGAGACATTCAACGGTCCTATCCTTTTTACTACCAACTGCATTGTACCCCCTTTTGAGAAAGCAACCTATAGAGATAGGGTATTCACCACAGGAGCTTCAGGTTACCCGGGCAGCAAGCATATTCCCGACCGCGAACCCGGAAGGCAGAAGGACTTCTCTGAGATCATTGCTTTGGCAAAAACCTGTCAACCTCCGGTTGAGATTGAAAAGGGTGAAATTGTGGGTGGATTTGCCCACGCACAGGTTTTCGCTTTGGCCAACAAGATAGTTGATGCAGTCAAATCGGGAGCAATCCGCAAGTTTATTGTAATGGCCGGATGCGATGGCCGCATGAAGGATCGTTCATATTACACCGAGTTTGCTCAGAAGTTACCAAAGGATACAGTAATCCTCACCGCTGGTTGCGCCAAGTATCGATACAACAAGCTGCCTTTAGGTGACATTGGAGGAATTCCACGGGTTCTCGATGCTGGTCAGTGCAACGATTCATATTCACTTGCAGTAATTGCCATGAAGCTTAAGGAGATATTCAAACTGAACGATATCAATGAACTGCCAATTGCCTATAATATTGCCTGGTATGAACAGAAGGCTGTTATTGTTCTGCTTTCGCTTCTTTACCTAGGCGTGAAGAACATCCATTTAGGCCCAACACTTCCTGCATTCCTTTCGCCTAATGTGGCTAAGGTGCTTATTGAGAAATTTGGAATCAGTGGTATCAAAACTGTTGATGAGGATATAAAAATTTTAATTGGATAAATATTATTACCAAGAGGCTGTCTCAAAAGTCCATTATGTGACTCTGTGAAGAACTCTGTGAACCTCTGTGGAATTTTAATATATTGTGCCACAGTGTATCACAAGGAAATCACAAAGTTCCACAGAGTAGTTAATCTAATCCTTTTGGACTTTTGAGCCAGCCTTTATAAAATGAAAAATCATGACAAACGAATTTGTAAAAGGACAAAAATTCAGCTTCGTGAATGAGGTTGATTACTCCGCTGGAGGAATTGTGAGCAAGAATGTGCTAAAGCGCCCAACGGGCAACATCTCACTTTTTGCATTCGACAAGGGTGAGAGCCTTAGCACCCACACAGCACCCTTCGATGCTACTGTTCAGGTACTCGAGGGCAAAGCCCGCATAGTAATTGGTGGCGAACCCCACGATTTGGAAGCTGGCGAAACCATTATTATGCCTGCCGGAATTCCCCACTCGGTTGAGGCAATCGAAAAGTTTAAGATGTTACTTACGATGATAAAGGAATAAATTGAAGATCAGGGTGAAAAATCTGAAGAAAAGGAATATCAATAATGCTTCAATGTATTCTATTCGTCGTTTACTTAAGTACAATTATTTGCCTTGAACTTGTTGGGGTTTCGATAAACATTTCGTTTACAGTTGCGTGTATGAAACGTTGGGGATTATTCGCTTTGCTCATGAGAACGCTTTGCTAAGTTGCGGACGATTTTCTGTTAACATACGCACAAGCTGAAGCGGGTTACAACCCTTGAAATTACTAATGTCATGGCAATTTTTATACCCTTTGTTGGCAGCTGCTGTTTTGTTCATTCTATTGCATTACAGCAAATTAATCAGATTTAATTTTTTCGTCTACGATTGATTTTAGTACTCCATCGTCAAGTTGTTTTGAGTACCCTTTATCCTTGAGCAATGGGTATCCAAAATTTTGATAGAAACCTATTACATCAGGAAGTATGTCAAGGTATAAACTTGACAAGTGTCTCACTTTTATGAGTCTTGTGAACTCCAAATCGTTTATTGTTAATTCAATGATTGAATTGTCAGCATCTTCGATGAGTTTTTGGACAGAATATATATCAGCTAGAGCTTTTTGAGTCTCAAAATTCAGCTTACTAACTAAACCCGAATTTGTTATTGTTTTATAGGCTGTGGAGCGAAGCATTGGTAATTGAACACCTTGCCACCCTTTTAGCTGAAAACCGTGAAGTTCTTGGAAAGTATCAGGATTATGATTTGCAATACTATCAATCTGCTGTGACATTTTGTAATGATAATTGAAGGTATATACAATTCTTTCGTGATTGTAATTTAATTCAAGGGCTATGCTTTTAAGGGCAATTTCAACTTCCTTTTCAGATTTACTGTTCTCCCGAATTTCTGTTAACCAAAATGCCAGGAATACACTTGCAAAAACAATTACACCTTGAATCAAGTGATTCAAAATGCTTTCTCGATTTTTAATTGAAGGAATTTTTAATTTTCTCATAATTCTTTGGTTAATCTGAGCTTATGCGGACTTGTTTTTGGAACTCTCTCAATCAGTTTCCGTGCTTCAAGGTCGAGTTTTACCGTAACCATATACCAAACAACTTTACCGTCAAAGGTAGCCGAAAGTTCTTTTACTGCAAGGTCGGTTAATTCATCAAAACTTATTTCTGAATGTTCTTTTAACTTAATAATAATGAAGTCTTTAATTACTTCATATCTTCTTAAAAGAATGTTGACTCCTTGTTTACGGCTTGGGTGCAAGGTCATTATTTTTGGTTCGTTCATACTGTTTTCACTTTAAAAGAGTATTTTCTAATTATTATTAGAACTTCTTTTTTTCTTTGCTGCTATTCCAACAAGTAATCCAATGGCTATTCCAATGGGAATTGACCAAATCCAAATTGAGATGTCTTTTGTAGCAACTTGCACTACTATAGAAATGAATGCTGCAACAATAACACCCATTGCCATTCCTGTTGCTTGGTTTAGTTGAAAATTCTTATTCATTGTTATTACTTTTTAAATTTAATATTACTGAGCTGTCGTAAGTTGATATACTATTTTTTATTACTCTTTATGTCTTTGCTTACTTTCGTTTCATTCCAAAGAAAAATCTCATCAAATTATTTCTCCATATGATTTGGTACAGACCAATGGTAACAATAAAAGATGTAGTAAATATAATTAGAAATTTTTCTAGAATCGATAAATCCCATTGAACCACAAAATATCCAAAAATCACAATAACGGTTTGATGTAGGATATAAAAAGGTAAAATCCCTTGATTTAGGTCGTTCAAATAGCGATGATTAAAGTCCAGAAATTTCTTTCCAAGTCCTATAAATGCAAGTACCCAGCTGATGCTGTTCAGGTTTTTAAGAATGATTGAGAAAAAGAAATTTAAAGTATATTCCGGTATTGAAATATTGTCAAGAAAAGTTTTATTGACTAAATACAAACTCCAACAACTGATGGCTATCAACAGAAATTTATAAGCATTCTTTTCAATGAAAAAAATGATTTTCGGATTGATTTGCAGAATAAACCCAAAAAGGAAATAGAGTGAAAATGTTGTGAAATCGGCCCAGTTCAGATATTGAGGAAATAGAGGACGTAGAAGAAACTCAAGTAAAACAAATGGTATGATAATGTACCAAAAAGTATAAAATGACCGAAATAATTTATTTGATTGTTCACACACCCTATTTTGGTATTTAAGGATAAGTTTGAACAGCGGGAGAAACATCATTGTTTGAACGAATAAATAAACCAAATACCAGATGTGGTAGCCTAAATAGCCAGTCCATATGGGGTTCCATCCAAAATTTTCATTTATTAAACTATTTGGCAATTGTGTCAGAAAAGTAAGGTAATTGCCTTCAAAACCTGATTGCTGAATAGCTTCAAAAAATTTTTGAGGGGGTATCAAGATAAAAATACCAAAAATATAGGGAATGATTAGCCGCTTTATTCTTCCATTTAAAAAGTTTTCTCTTTTAGATTTCATTGCGAAATATGTACCTGCACCTGAAACCAGGAAAATAATATACATTCGCCAACTATGCATAAACTCTATGATATAGTTAATTGACATGCTTGTTTCAGCGTTTTTCAAATGCCACGGATAAGTGTCGAACAGGCGAAATGAGTGGAAAACAAATAGCAGACCGAAGGCTATAACTCTTAGCCAGTCGATGTAGTAAATTCTTGTGTTATTATTCATCCGACTTTTTTTAAAAATTTCGGACAAAACTATATTTCGGTATTGGGACAAAAGCCCGAAAGTGTAAGTTTGGACTACAAGAATGTTTTAAGAAAACATTGAAATGTCCGATTAGGAAAGATTGGACTTGCCGGAAAAGCTAACCACCGACTTCTTGAATTCAGTTGGTGTTTTACCTGTGAATTGTTTGAATACGCTATTAAAGGTTGATTTTGAATTAAATCCGCATTCGAAGGCTATTCCAAGCATAGAATAATGAGAATACTTCGGGTCAGCCAGCAGACTTTTCACTTCATTAATCCTGTATTCATTAATAAACTCGTAAAAATTCTTATTAAACTTTTCATTAATTATTTGGGAAAGGTTATTGGGTGTAGTTTCAAGTTTGTCTGCCAGCTCTTTTAAAGTCAGGTTTTCATTCAAATAGGGCTTTTCATTCTCCATAGATATTGTCAACCACTGTGTAAGTTTTTCTTTTTCAACATCTTTTAATGATGAAGATGCGTATTTGGATTTTTGAGTCGGAGTAGTTTCAATTTGTAAAATTGGATTGTCATTTGACACTATAGGTTTTTGTTTAATACCATAATAACCTAAAAAATATATTATTATGGTAAGAGTGATGTACATTAAATTGTCTCCGTCTTCAAAAGAGATAAAATTAAAATAATCACTTAACAGGCCCATCAATACAGACACGAATGAAACAAATACCATACATATCAAAACAATTTTTAACCAATGCAGGTCTATGTTTTTTGTATTCGAGAAGCTTAATTTGATATGTTTAAGGTGCTTCTTCAATAAAAGAAGAGAAACTATAGAGTAAAAGGGAATAGAAAAATTAATAAAAAATTCCGCAAAATAAATGAAACTGGAAGTATCCCCCTGTGTTTCTTTTTCGTAATAAATTAACTTCTCTTGCTGGCTTAAAAAATAAAAGTCATAAATTAAAAAAGTGGTTATGAATATAAACGGTACTGCGTGAAGTAAAAAATTTCGAAAGGAAATTGCAATATTTTCATTTACCAAAGATTTTGTATAAAAGAACAGAATGGGTCCTAAAATAATTGGGAAAGTATAAGTAAGTCCTATCAAGTGAGGATATTCGAATATTATCTTTCTTTGAAATAAATAATGTTCAATCAGCACAAAACCAATTATACTGAAGAAAACCAAAAGTAATTTTGGAGGAAGTCTGTTATTTCCTTTATCCAGAAGTAAAAACCCGAAGAAGAAAGCCTGAACAGCACCAAGTAAAAATATTATATCCATAATTTTAGCTATACAATTTTATTGCTGTTAGTCATCTGGGGTTGTCATTTTTTTTCGTTACACTTACCGCCAACGTGAATGTATATGCGTAGTTGCGGGATTTGAAAGTAGAATATTATGTGCTTTGTTTTTCATTTTATATCAAAATCTATATCCAAAAAAGAACATTGGAATTGGTGAAATATAAAATGAACCGCCATCAACTTCTTGAAAACTTTTTGGCTTAGGATTTATTAAATGGTAACCTGCAAACCATTGCAAATTAAAAGACAAAGGAATTCTTTTTATTTTAAAGTCAAATCGGTAGCCAAATCTAATTTCAGGTGTCAATCCAAAGCCGTTATACGTTTTACTTTCAACCGTATCCCTACAGTTAAAATACTGAGGGTCGAATTGCAATTCTAAATGTAAATTTTTCCATAAATATCTACGGTATGCCAATTCTAGTGTAAAAATTTGCTCTGTTCCCGGGTATTGTATAACATTTATTATTACCGGGTTGGTGTAGCTTGCCCCAATAATTAGTTCATCTTTTATTGAAATTTTTTGCCCAAATTGAATTATAAAAATATCACCCATGGGACCAATCCCAATCGTTCTTTTTAAATTATTTATTTGCAAACTATCATTAGGTTGAGCAAAAACCGATGCCACGCAAAAAATGAATAAAATCACAAGAATTGATTTTATTAAACTATTTATTCTCTCTCTTGAAATAGTATTTGTATTAAATCTCATAATTATTGGAAAATTTAATTTTTCGTTAATATTTATTTTTTTATACATTGCAGCCAACGGCTGGGGCTTGGTAAAGTGCAGGAGATTGGCTTTGTTACTCGCTTTGCTTTCCGCATGAGCGGAACTGGCAGTGAGACCGCTGCGCTAAGTTCGTCGAGCCTGCTTGCACCAACCTACGGTAGGCAGGGTAAGCAAGCTCACCAAAGAACGGCTCGTTTGGTTACAACCCTTTTTTTTATTTCAGTTTTTATCTTGTTATTACTGTATAATACTCTTTGCTAAATGCCTTAGTATGTTTCTCTTTATTTTTCTTGTCATAGGTAAGATAGAAACGTTTCATTGTATACATTTTCGACTGATAACACTGGGCTGCACTATTTTTTATTTCCCAATAATTGGTTATATCTAGCGAGTAATCTGGATCAGGAAGACCATCGTTTCCATTCAATTCTTTTGCTAATTTGTATCCCGGATTTTCAGATACCATGAACTTTTCCAATTTATCAGGTAATGTAAACTTTAATACTGTATTTACGCTATAATTCGGATTATATTTGTTTTCGTTAAATAGATCTTCCGTTAATTGAGCAGATATTCTATGCTCAGGGTGTCCGTAGCCACCAATTTCATTATCCCAT
>CAZDXY010000014.1:9273-18804 GCA_964509385.1 uncultured Rikenellaceae bacterium | reverse complement strand
GTGATGGCCCAGTGTCAATAAATGAATCTCTGCCCCCTTTTCTTTAAGAAACGCCACTAATCCAGCCACTCCTATTTCATCATCAGCATGGCAAAAAACAAGCAATACTTTGGTAGTATCAGAAATGTTTAATTCTAATTCAGGAATGTTGTTGTCCTGAAACGATTCAATTAGAACGTAATCAAGTTTTTGGCAACTAGAGCTTAAAAGGAAAACTAATAGAATAAAACCTGATAATGTTTTCATATACTTTTACTTGTTTATATGTATTATAAAATCATACATTAACAATAAAATTGTTATGTTTATATATGGTTTTATTGTTCTTTAATACAAATGTAAAAATTATTACCCGTTTGTCAAATCTTTACCCCTGCCCTATCGCTAAATATGAATATCTTAACCATCGATTATCTTCGGGATTAGTGGTTATTCTGTCGTAGCAAAAAGTATTTTTACCCTTGCTAACCGGGATAATACAGGAGCTACATTACTTCAAATAAAATGGGAACAACCACCTCCCCTCAGCCAAAACTTTTACCAGATTCTGTATGTTCCCTTAATAACCTTACAAACTAATGGCTTCATAGAGGTTTAAGCTGTAGAATACTATGGCACAAAATCAAGATCTTCAGTACGAGTTTGAGTAGCGCCAAGCTGATCCTTTTTAAGTATTATTTCAGTTGGTGAAATGGTAACAAGAAAGCCTTTACGGGTTTCAGTAAACCAGGGACGTATCCTATTCAAAAATTTCAATAGCTGCTCCCTTTCGTCGTTCAATTCTATGATAATTGGCACCTTTTCGGCCACCTCCCAAAATTTTTTGTCAATATGCCTGCTGCTAACACCAAAACCAAACATACCTGAGTAAACCGTAGCCCCAAAAAGTCCGAAGTTTTTTGCTTCGATGGCAATGGCTTGATAAAAAGCAGAACCATGAAATGTGTCTGTGGAACTTACGTAAATCTTCATCTGAGCAATTTCTACCGGGGTTTCCATAGTATTTAATTTTTTAGAATTATTTGTCGTAATGCGAATTACCCTCCGAATACTTATGAGTTAAATTTACAAATTATTTCGTAAATGAGCTATGCCATTCTTCAGATTAAAAACTCTGTGAAAGTGATGCTTTTCAATAAGATATCGTAAAGCAGCTTTGCTCTTAATGCCATATTCACAGATCAGAATAATGTCGCTATTCTGTGGCAGTGTCGATACCTTGTTGGGCAATTCGTAGAGTGGTATTGCATCCCACTGGTAGGCTAATACCATAATGGGTTTACCATCGTCGGCAAAGGCAAGAACAGTAGGTTTTTCATCTCCATTGATCATTTCCAGAAAAGCATTGGTATCAATCTCTCTGCCCTGTAGCATACTATCGGGGCATGAAAACTCTCTATCGGAAAGTTCGGTTATCTTTAAATTTTCGGAGAATAGTACAACCTCAAATTCTGTGAAAGTCATTGTTAAACCGTTGAAATTCAACAATCTGCCCGATAGAGTATTACCAATACCTGTAATAATTTTAACGGCTTCAAGCGCTTGCATGGTACCAATAATTCCGGGAACCATGCCTATTACACCAACTTCAGCACACGATGGGGCTTCAAGCGGATCTGGTTCTTCCTGAAGCAAACAACGATATGTTGGACCGCCCTGATAGTTGTATACCGATAGCTGTCCGGAAAACTTTAAAACTCCTCCAATAATAAATGGTTTTCCAAGTATAACGCATGCATCATTTACCAGGAATTTCGATGGAAAATTATCGGTACAATCAATAATAAGGTCATACTCTGAAAGCACTTCAAGTGCGTTTGCCCTGTGAAGTCGAACCAGATGAGGTACTACGTTAACTTCAGGATTCATGGCTTTGAGCCTCTCTGAAGCGATAATGGCTTTTGGTTTTCCAATATCATCATTGGTATAAATAACCTGCCTGTGAAGGTTGGTTACATCCACCTCGTCACCATCCAACACGCCTATTGTACCAACCCCTGCCGCAGTTAGATACATAAGCACAGGTGAACCTAAAGCTCCTGCACCCACTACAAGTACTCTTGCATCACACAGTTTTTCCTGCGCCCAAATACCAAAATCAGGAACCTTTATCTGACGTATATACCTATCTTCCAGTTCTTTATTCATTTTTCACCGATAATAACATTACCATAAAGTTATCAAGAAAACTCTTTTCATTGGATATGGTTCCAATTTTGTTGTTCATAAAACCATAAAAAAATACCTTTGTAAAATAATAAAAACAAACTACAATGAAACGTCTTCTGCTATTTATATTTATCCTTACACTCTTTAAAGCAAATTGTATTTCTCAGGAAAGAGAGTATTTAGATATTGGTTCGTGGAGAGTTGAGTTTGAAAAAGATAGGGAATTCACCGTAAATATTATTATCCCATCAAAGAGTGAAGAGGTTAATTCAATGATTGAGTATTACTGGGACGACGTGCTTTTTTTTCGATCGAAAAATGCCCATCGCAATTCCTTTATCACCATCGAAAACACAAGCGGCAAAGAATTCAAACGGTTTCTTGGCATTCGAAAACGAAAGTTGGTTACCATACGTGTTGATTTCGACTCCCTAAAAAATCTTTTAGATAGTGAAACGCCCTATCGAATTGTTATTCATAATCAGAATCAGGAATTGCCACTAATGGTAAACTTTACCCTTTCGAAAAAATTAAATAAATAGCAATTCATAAAACTAACTTTTCACTCATAGGTGAATGATTTTGGAATGGTGTATTTAGAATTAAGCAGTCAAATGTTTACACCATTAAACCTTACATAGAATTCTGTTGTCGAAATAACGAAAACTGTCCGATAACACGAAAAAAACCTATTTGGTAAAAATAATATACCTTACATTTGTAAAATAATAACACCAAAAATTAAGTCATCATGCAACAACTCGATTGGAAAAACCTTCCATTTGGTTACGTAAAGACCAACTACAATATCCGCTGCGCATATAAAGATGGAAAATGGGGCGAACTTGAGGTTTCAGACTCTGAGTATTTGCCAATCCACATTGCAGCAACAGCCTTGCACTACGGACAGGAAGCCTTTGAAGGTATGAAGGCATACCGTGGTAAGGATAACAAAATCAGACTTTTCAGGTGGCAAGAAAATGCAAAGCGTATGCAACGCTCTGCCGAAGGTGTGTTGATGGCACAAGTTCCTTCGGAACTTTTTCTGCAAGCCATTGTAAAAGCCGTTAAGCTGAACGAGAAATTTGTTCCTCCCTATGGCACAGGTGCTTCACTTTACATCAGACCAACGCTTTTTGGTACAGGTGCTGAGGTAGGTGTCCGCCCAGGGAAAGAATACATGTTCCTGGTTTTTGTAACCCCGGTGGGTCCATATTTCAAAGAGGGTTTCAATCCGGTTAAAATTGCCATCGTTCGCGATAGCGATCGTGCTGCACCTCTAGGTACCGGAACATTTAAGGTTGGTGGAAACTATGCAGCCAGCTTACGAGGAACCGTTAAATCGCAAAAAGCTGGTTATAGCGCCCCTATGTTCCTCGATAGCTGCGAGAAGAAATACATCGATGAGATTGGTGCTGCCAATTTCTTTGGCATAAAAAACAACATGTATATAACCCCCAAATCATCATCTATTCTTGCTTCTATTACCAATATGAGTTTGGTTACCCTTGCTGAGGATATTGGGCTAAAAGTTGAACGTCGTCCTGTACCTGTAGAGGAATTGGAAACCTTCGAGGAGGTTGGCGCATGTGGTACCGCTGCCATTATCTCTCCCATCGGCGAAATCAATGATCTGGAAAAGGGTATCGTTTACAAATTCTGTAAGGATGGCAAACCGGGTCCCATTTCCAAAAAACTATACGATACACTTGTGGGTATTCAGTATGGGGATGTTGAGGATAAACATGGGTGGATTACCATAATTGATAAAGACTAAATATCATTTAAGATGGTATCTCAAAAGCTCACTGTGTGACTCAGTAAAGGACTCTGTGAACCTCTGTGGAATTTTTTAATATATTGTTCCACAGTGTATCACAGTGAAAACTCAGAGTTTACCTTCGGTGAGGGCTTCGCCGTTCACAGAGTAGTAAACCTAATACTTTTTGGCTTTTGAGACACCATCTTTTATTAATGGGATCGGAAAACAACAACTGAACCCGATTCAAAAGCCAACTCAAACCAATCGTCAACACTTTGGTTGAGGGTTCCTTTCCACAACTCATTAAACCTCATATTTTCAATAGGATACAAGAGATTTCTGGAGTTGAAAATAGTTGAACTGTCGAATGAAAAAATGGATACTTTTTGTCCTTTATAGCTAGTTAACCTATCTCCCTTTAGCAATGGCACTAATGTGCCATAATCTGTAATCATTATTACTTCAACTCCCATACGATTATAGCTGGGTAAAAGACCAATATTTCCTAAGGTATGATCTTCGCGAAGACCCGTTCCTGCCAAAATATTTATGGCTCTTATACCCCGATCAATGCACCAATTCACTGTTTTGGTCAAATCGTTGCTTTGCTGATCTGAATTATGGAACAATCTGTCGGAGTATTTTTCCCTAAGATCGTCAGATAACGAATCCAAATCGCCCACAATGGCTGTAGGTTCAAGACCATATTTATTAAGATTATTAACCGCACCATCACAACAAATTATATTGTTAGCACCAATCAATATGCTTAATGGAACCTGATGGGTGGGAAATCTACCATTCGCTAGGATTACTGATGACATTGGGTTACGGGTTAAGGGTTGCGGGCTGTTGATCAGCAAATTGTTCACTAAAATATCTCTTCCATTGCAAATAGCCTACAATGCTCATGGAAAAGTATAAAAAGTAAAGCACCGAAGTTGGGTAAAGTCCTTTGTAAATATATAGCCCTAAGGCCACCGAGTTGACCACCATCCACACCCACCACATATCAAGTATCTTGCGGGCAAGCATCCAGGTGGCTGTAATGCTAAGAGCTGTTGTGAAGGCATCGCCATAGGGTACGGGCGAATCGGTAAAATTAATCAGAACATATACCAGTACAGCAAATATAGCAACTGTTACAGCTAAAAGCGGCAAAGCCAGCTTAACTTTTAATCGGGAGATTGGAAGAGAATCCTTTTTTTGGTCTTTTCCCCCATAAAGCCAATGCCACCAGCCATAAATGCTTATCACCAAGTAGTATACCTGCAATCCCATATCGGCATAAAACTTCGATACGAAAAAGATGTAGACGTAAAGAGCCGATGTAATTAATCCAAATGGCCAAAGCCATATGTTACGTTTAATCTCCAGGTATAAAAAGATTATGCCTGTAATAGCGCCTAGTAACTCAATGTAGTGTGTTTGAAGCCAGGGGAGCATGATTGGATGATTGGATGATTGGTTGATTGGATGATTGGTTGATTGGTTGCCCTTCGACAAGCTCAGGGTGACAATTGATTGATTAAAAAAATTAAGTTAAAATTCCACTAAAATTTTACCCATAAAATTTATTCCTGCTTGGGGGAAAAAACCATCCTCCCGGTATTCAGGACTGCCATCCTCAAAAATAGCACGATAAACCCATCCATTGGCAATATACTTCTCATTGAGCAGGTTGTTCACTGCCAGCTGTAGGTTGAAACCTTTTGTTCCCTTAACTTTCAGCTTATAGTCAACCTTTAGATTATTAACAAAATAAGCATCCAACTTGCGATCGGGACTACTGGTATTATCAATAAACTGCGAACCAACATACTTAGATGTCAAGCTAATATTAAAATCGTTGAACGGTGTAACCCTGATTTGGCTCGATCCTATTACCGAAGGTGAAAAGGATATATCGGTGTCGCCCAGTCGGTTTTCCTGCTGCCCAATAAATTCCCAATCGGAATCGTAAACGTCAACATACTCTACAAAATTTTTAATCTTGTTCTGGCTAAGGGTTACATTACCTCCCCAGCGTATCCAACTTGTTGGCAAAAGGTTTACCATTAGTTCAATCCCTGTGCGATAGCTCTTTTCAACATTGGTCATAAGTGGGTATCCTACATCGCTTAATTTACCTGTAAGAACAAGCTGATCCGTGTAATCCATATAGTATAAGTTTACCCCCAAGGCAAAATTTTGCGATTTCAGATTATACCCCATTTCGTAATCGATAAGCATTTCCTCTGTTGGGGTTTGGTTATCATTTCCATACTTCATGGCATCCTTAATATCAGCCCGGGTGGGCTCACGATGAGCAACCCCAATTGAAAAAAAGTATTCCTGGTTTGTAGCCATACTATAAAAAAAACCGACCTTAGGATTGAAAAAATCCCAGCGATGATCCTGGTCAAGTAATTGCAAATCATCGTCATTGCCTGATAGTTTGTAGTCAATTCCACGGAACTGTAAATCGCCAAAGAGTGAAAATTTATCCGTTAAATAGAAGGTTGATTTTAGAAAAACGTTGAAATCTTGCTTAACCCCATCATTGCGGTACCATTCAAAATCTTTGGGAATACCAGTGTTTATTTTTGTCCAAAGCACTTTACCAAAATGATCATTGCTAAACTGGTTCCACCCCCCACCAAGGATAATGCTAAGCCGATCCCTATTGAATGAGAGCGATGTGGCAAATCCAAAAAGATCATTATCAAGCAATTTCTGACGGATCATATCAACCCTTTTAATAGTATCTTCTCCTAAAATCAAAGGATCGATGCCATAATCGGTTAGTTTTCGGTTTCGTTTATACTGTTCGTAGAAACCTTCCCCTGAAATATAGTACCCTGAAAAATTCAGTGAAAGGTTTTTATTAAACTGATTGCTGTAGAGCAAATGGTAATGGGTTTGGTTGTAGTTATCCGATTCGTTGGGGTAGAACAATGCATTTTCATCCTCATCGGTTCCCATGTAACCCGCGGGATTATACCTTCGATTTTCATCCAGTATATATCCTGGTGTCCCTTCCCATGTAATACCAGTACGCTGCGTGCCATGAATTAGGTTAAACCTCAAAATGCTGCTGCTGGTATGCCAGGCACCCGTAAAAAAGATTGACTGGTGATCGGACCAACCCCGCTCGATGTAACCATCGGATTTTATTTTTGAATACCGCGTTTCGAAGCTGAACCTATCGTTAATGAGTCCTGTTCCTGCTTTAACTGAAGTTCTAAGGGTATTAAACGATCCTGCTAAAACTTCTCCCAACGCAAAGGGTTCGGGATTTAGGGTAACGGTTTGAAAGTTCACCGTTGCACCAAATGCTCCTGCTCCCTGAGTGGATGTTCCCACTCCTCTTTGAATTTGAACATTGTCAACCGAGCTGGCAAAATCGGGCATATTGACCCAAAAAACCGCTTGGGATTCAGGATCATTAAGGGGTATTCCATTTACAGTAACATTAATACGCGACATATCCGTTCCACGGATACGAAAAGCAGTATTTCCTATCCCTGTTCCTCCTTCCGAAACTGCGACTACAGATGGGACCAATTCCAACAGGTAGGGAATGTCGAATCCCGATTTTAGCTCATTGAGCCTATCGGCATTAATATTGGTTTGAGCAATAGGCATTTTGCTACTTGCACGTGTTGCACTTACAATCACCGCTTCGGCTAGAATTGACTCTGGTTTAAGGGTGATATCGATAGAAGTATCAGCATCAATTAAAACTTCAACATACTCCTTTGAGTAACCCATAAAAGACGCCACCAACTTGTAATTACCCGAGCGGCGTAGTGTAAGGCTGTAGGAGCCATCGATGTATGAGGATGTTCCCAGTAAGGTATTCTCAATCATAACAACTGCACCCGATATGGGATTTCCATCAGCATCAAATACATGACCCGATAGCCTGAAAATTCCGTCAACTTCATTGGGTATAGCCCAAGCAGATACCCATATCCTAAACAAGATCAGAAAAAAAACTATTCGTTTCATTTTAAACAATCCTTTTAATGGTTAAACAATAATCTGCTGATAACCGCATGGATTTGAAAAAAGCAGTGAGTACCATCTGCAATTTTTTCATCGCAATACTTTCAGCAACCAGTAAAAGGGGTTTAATACTTGAAGGTTGATTAAAAAAACTCTTTTTCCCTTCGCCGGTACTACCCGGATCAGGTTCCAAGGGTGTGATCTCAGCCTGTTGTATTAAGGCACCCCTAAAAGTGAATTACCCTACAAAGATAGTGGGTTTTTTGGAAAACTTGAAAACTCTTCAGTTTAATTTACTGAAACTTTGGAAAAGTTAGTTTTAATGAAAAAAACATAGCTGATACCCGAAAGCAAGATAAAAACAAGTCCTGCAATAAAAATTGCACCCTGAAGGCTAAAGGTATCAGTGTACCAGCCATAGATTGGGCCCCATAGCGCAAAAACAATGCGAATCACAAAATTGCGCACCGATAGAATGGTGGCACGTACATCGGAGGAAGTGATTCGGTTGATGTAGTCCTTAAGCACAGGTGTGGCAATTCCCCGTGCCATGTAGAATGCAAATAGAAAGATTAATCCCCAGGAATTCTGAAAGAATGCTGCTCCAAAAAACCCCAGGGCAAGGATCAAGGTAAAACCTAAAACAGTAGATTTAACTCCCAGAAACTTTTCAAGTTTGTAGGCAAAAAGGGCAGTAACACCAACCGAAAGGTTTAACAAAGTCCACAATACCCCGAAAAGGGTTACAGGCAACTCTATCTTGATAAACCACGGCTGCACGAACCAAGCCATGGTGAGCGTAGATGCTCCCACAAATGATGAGTAGAGGATATTCCACCTTAACTTTTTGTTCTCGATTAAGGCGTATTTTACAACTCCGATTATTCTGGAAAAACTCATCTTAATGGCTATTCCATGCAGTTTGGGTTCAACCAGGGTTAATGCTGCCGGAACGGCAGCAAATGCTATCGCAGTTTGAAAGTAGTAGGGATATCGCAAGCTTATGGCGGCAAGCAAACCTCCTGCAATACCGGCTAAAGCCTCGGCAAAGTTGCCAACTGAGATCATCCGCCCCTCGTGTTTCATATATTCATTCTCACGCTTGCTCTGGAGCAGGGTGTCGTACAGCAAAGCTGAATCGGCACCTGAAATCAAACTCTGACCAAATCCCAGTACCACCTCAGCCACAAGGAATCCCCAGAAACCAAAGGATAACGAGTAAACCAAAAAGCCGAGGAAACCAAGTGCTGCCCCAATTACTAGAGTGTTTTTTCGTCCCAGCGCATCGGCAAAGTACCCGGAGGGTATCTCGAGGACAACGATGGCGATGGAGTAAATTGCTTGTAGTACAAACACTTCCTGCATGCCCAAACCGTTATCCTGATAGAAAAGCACCACAATAGGCATGATCAGCATAAACCATTTGGATGCCTTGATAATGTATAGCCTGATAATGTTGTGCAAAGGACCTTTTTCCATGACGGTGCAAAGATATTTGTAATTATAATATCAAAAACCTTCAACTTTTAATGCTTTCAAACAATCTCTTTTCGAAGTTTCATCCCTTGAAATCTCACTTTTATTTATCAACTTTGGACAAAATTAACCCT
>CAZDXY010000014.1:0-9263 GCA_964509385.1 uncultured Rikenellaceae bacterium | reverse complement strand
TGTTGATGTGGAAATGGATGTTCGCGCTGCGCGCGATTTTGGCGGTGCCAACGTGGTGAAAAACCTGCTGGACAACAATCTTGAGATTGATGACCCAACAAAAACCTTCTTCACATTCGACTGTAACCCTACAGGGTCAGATCAGAAGTATGCTGTTAACCAGCATATATGCCGTCAGTTTGCCCGCGAAAGAGGGATAAAGGTGTACGATATCGACAAGGGTATCGGTACTCATATTCTAATTGCCGAGGGGCAATCCTATTCGGGCAGCACTGCCGTTACCACCGATTCGCATGCCAACATCCTTGGCTCAATTGGTGCCTTTGGGCAGGGAATGGGCGATCAGGATATCGCTGCTGCATGGGCAAACGGAAAACTTTGGTTCAAAGTTCCCGAATCGGTAAAAATTACCTTCACAGGAAAAAAACCAGCTAATGTGAGTGCTAAGGACATTGTACTTAACCTGATGACAACCTTTGGTGCCAATAAGTTGTTAGGCTACTCCGTTGAATTTTACGGTGATGCTGTGGATAATCTTACCCTCGACGAGCGTATCACCATTGCCTCAATGGGTACAGAAATGGGTGTGATAACTTTCCTTTTCACTCCTAATCAGGAGATTATGCGCTATAGCGAGTTGCGTGCAGGACGTAAACTGGAACTGGTAACCGCCGATAAGGATGCCAGGTATGCAGCAGAGCACACATTTGATATTAGCAAGTTTGTGCCCATGATCTCTCGTCCCGGGAAACCCCACGACACTGTTGATGTAAATACAGTTAAGAAGATAAAAATCGATTCTGCTTTCATTGGAAGCTGTACCAATGGTCGCATTGAGGATATGCGAGAGGCCGCTAAAATTCTTAAGGGAAAGTTAATAGCTCCCGGCGTGGTGCTAAAAATAGTACCTTCAACTGATGAGGTGTGGCAGCAATGCCTTAATGAGGGCTTAATACAAATCTTTAAGGATTCTGGAGCATTGGTTTCCAATGCGGGTTGTGCAGGTTGCGCTGCTGGTCAGGTTGGGCAAAACGGACCCGGAGAAATTACTGTATCCACCGGTAATAGGAACTTCCCTGGGAAACAGGGAAAGGGCGAGGTTTATTTGGCTTCGCCAGCGGTTGTTGCAGCATCAGCAGTTGCCGGATACATAACTACCCCCGATGATATACCAACAAAACCAGCCGAATTTACAACTGCTGACCTTAAAGCCAAGGCTCAGCGCGCTGAGGCTGCCAAGAAAGATATCACTGAGAAACCAATCGTTGTGGAGGGAAGAGCTTGGTACATTCAGGAAGACGATATCGATACCGATATGATCTTTCACAACCGCTACCTTGCCATCACAGATATCAACGAGATGGGCCAGTACGCCTTTGATAACCTGAAGGGTTATGAGGATTTTGCCAAGAAGGCAAAGCCCGGTGATATCATTGTTACCCACAAAAATTTTGGTGCAGGAAGCTCTCGCCAGCAAGCGGTTGATTGCTTCAAGGCACTGGGAGTAACCTGTATCCTTGCCGAAAGCTTTGGAGCCATTTACGAGCGTAATGCCATCAATGCCGCCATGCCTATAGTTACCTACAATTCATTGGATGCGCTGAAGTTAGCTGAGGGTGATACCATCCGTGTGAACTTTGAAACCGGATTGGTTGAGAATGTTACCAAGGGAACTAAGATTGATGCCAATCCTTTCTTTGAGGTGCAGATGGAGATTTACCAGAAGGGAGGGATATTTTAGAAGATTGATTGATTGATTGATTGATTGATTGATTGATTAAAAATAGATAATGCTAAATAGTTAACCATGACTCCAAAAACATTTGTTGAAAAGGTGCTGGGTGCCAGCGAGGGAGCAATAGTCTTTCGCAAACCCAATATTGTGCTTACGCACGACAATACTGCCTCCATTGCCAAAACGTTTCAGAAAATGGGTGGAACCAAGGTGTTCGATCCCAAACAGCTTTTGGTGGTTCTCGATCATAATGCCCCTCCTACCGATGCAAAGTTGAGTAACGATTATCAGGCTATTCGTGATTTTGCTAAGGAACAGGGCGTTAAAATGTTTTACGATGCCGGTAGAGGGATATGCCATCAGATTATGAGTTACCATGCCCGTCCGGGGATGATAGTGGTTGGCTCTGATAGCCACACCTGCACAGCAGGTGCATTCAATTCGCTGGCTGCCGGAATCGACCGCACCGAATCGGCTGGTCTGTTCAAACGTGGCGAAACATGGTTTCTTGTTCCACCATCCATGAAGATCACGCTAAAGGGTAAGCTACGTCCTGGCGTTTATGCAAAGGATATATCGCTTTGGATCATTGGCAAAATTGGCACCGATGGTGCCAACTACATGAGCATCGAGTACCATGGCGAGGGAGTGAAATCACTTTCCATCTCGGAACGAATGACCCTTGCCAACCTAGCATCAGAAATGGGTGCGAAGAACGCCGTTTTCCCGGCCGATGAAGTTCTTGCCGAGTTCCTAAAGGGCGAGAAGTATCAAGGTGTTTGGGCCGATGAGGGCGCAAAATACGCCATGGAGCTGGAAATTAATCTCAATGAGATATTCCCTGTTGTTGCAGCACCCCATACCGTTGAGAATATCAAGTCTGTTGCTGAAGTTGAGGGTACACCAATCCACGAAGCTGTAGTTGGAACCTGTACAAATGGCCGTTTGGACGATCTACAGATTACAGCCAAAGTGCTTGATGGCAAGAAGGTTGCCGAAGGAGTTCAGATGTTGGTGATCCCTGCATCCAAGGAAATCTACATGGCTGCCATTGAGGATGGCACCATTACAAAGCTGATGAAAGCAGGGGCAACAATTCTCTCTGCATCGTGCGGACCATGCCTTGGAACCGGACAGGGAATACCTGCGGATGGTTATAATGTGGTATCCACCGCAAACCGTAATTTCCTTGGGCGAATGGGTAACAAGAATGCCTCTATTTACCTGGCTTCGCCAGCCACCGTTGCCATGAGTGCCATTCATGGAAAGATTACAGATCCAAGAGGAAAGAGCGCTGGGGAAGTTTACAAAACATCCATTCAGACCGCTACCACTCTATCAATTCCAAAGGGAGAGAACCGCAAAGTAGCTAATGTTTGGAACTACTCCGATGCAGATAACCTGAACACCGATCAAATGTTTGCAGGAAACCTGACCTACAATGTTCTCAGCTCCGATGCAACAGCCATTATGCCCCATCTTTTTAAAGGATTTGATGAATCCTTTGCCGAAAATGTGAAGGAGGGCGATATCATAATGGCAGGCGATAACTTTGGCTGCGGAAGCTCACGCGAGCACCCCGCAGTTGGATTGGCTCACGCTGGGGTTAAGGCCGTGATTGTTAAAAGCGTAAACCGAATTTTCTACCGTAGCTGTATCAACCAGGGTCTACTTTTAATTGTGCATAGGCAAGCTGTTGAGGCTTATAAGGCTGGTGATAAGGTTGATATGGATTTTAAAGCGGGTATGATTATCGTTGGTAATAAAGAGTTTACTTTTGAACCCCTGCCCGATGCCTTAATGGGAATCATTGATAAGAGGGGATTGGTAAACTACATGAAAAGTATTTAGAGCCATAAAATAAGGTAAGAGAAATAGCTTCAATTCATATACACACCAATAAGATTCGGAGGTTATAAATTTAGTGCCTAACTAAATTTTGACCTCCGAATCTTTTATAGTTTAACAATACCATTCTTAATGGCGTACTTAACCAATTCGACGTTATTCTTGAGGTTAAGCTTTGAGATAATATTATTCTTGTGAGTTTCTACTGTGCGTGAACTGATAAATAGCTTATTGGCTATTTCCTTACTGCTTAATCCATCGGCAAGTAGTTTGATGATCTCAATTTCTCTTTCGGACAGGCAATTATCGGAAATCGATTTGGTCTTTACATGCTGCACATAGCTCTTATAGATAATTTTTGATAGCTTTTCACCAAAGTAATCCTCGTTATTGTAAACTAAATTGATCGCAGTGATAAATTCTTCCTTTGAGGTATCCTTTGGTAAAAATCCATTGGCTCCTGCTTTTATGGCACCTATTATGCTATCCTCATCGGTATTTGCCGAAAGGATCAATATTTTGATTTCTTCGTTTGTTTTCTTCAGCTCATGGGTAATCTCTACACCTGATTTACCAGGGAGAGAAATATCAAGAATGATTATATCGGGGGTTTGGTTTGCCAGTATCCGCATTAGAGAATCGTAGTCAGCTGCCTCACCGATTACCTTAATATCTTTGCTTACTATAAACATTGCTTTAATACCATCGCGAACAATCTGATGGTCATCCACAATAATTAATTTAATAACATTCATAGTTTTAAACTAAGTATCTATTTTTACTACGAGTTCAAAGGTAATGTAAAAATAAATTTGGAGCCTTCACCAGGGCTACTTTCAACCCGAATTTCTCCATTCATCTTATCAATCAATTCTTTACAAAGTATAAGTCCCATTCCCGTTCCTTTCCTTTCGGAATCGCCAATGGTATGAGTATCTATATCAATGCGAAAGAGTTTATCTATATCTTCGGGCGATAAGCCTATACCTTTATCAGCAACACAAATAATTACATGGTTTTCATTGATATTGGCCGAGATGTTTACTTGATTCTCTCCTTTTGAAAATTTTACAGCGTTGGTTACTAGATTATTAAGTACAACAAGTAAGTAAGCTCTATTGGCAAAAACAAAAACATCATCAGGAATAGCATTCACCAAAATTGATCCATGTTCTATAGCAAAACTCGAAAGCGTTTGTGTTACATTTTCAGCAATTTCGTGAAGATTCACTATTTCCGATAAAACATTTTTTGATTTATTTTGAATAACCGCCCACTCCAGCATATTATTTAGCAAACCACTAATCTGCCGGGCAGATTGATGAAGTTGTCCTAAATACTGTTTCTTATCCTCGTCACTGATCTCATCATAATCATTACTTAATGCTGATGTTATGTTTAAAAACGCAGAGAATGGATTTTTAAGGTCGTGGGCTAGTATTGAAATAAACTTATCCTTAGTGTTATTGAGAACTTTTAGTTCCTCATTCTTCTCTTCAAGAACTTTGCTGTTTCTTTTTCGAATTGAGTAAAGCCAGAACAGCAAAGCCAATAAGGATAAAAGTGTTAATGCGATAATTATGTAAAAAAAACTTTCCCTCTTCGCATTTCTTATTTTGATCTCGCTTATCCTCTTCTCCTGGTTTAGCAATTTAATCTCGTTATCCTTCTTTTCAGACTCATACTTAATTCTCATCTCGTTGATTATCTTTGTCTTATCTTCAGAAAATAATTTTTCCTGTGATTCGATAAAATAATCAGCATACTCCAGAGCTTTTCGTTCGTCACCAATGGCCGCATAACTTTTCTTTACCAGAAGAGCTGCCTTGTTTTGAAGGTAAGTTGATTTAACCTCAACTGCATAATCGTATGATCTTGTACCATAAAACACTGCGCTGTCGCTGAGTATATTCCTATCGTGTTTGCTATAACTTTTTAATAAGAAAAGTACTGAATATAGCTCAGAAAGGTTTGCATAGGCCTTTGATAAACCCATCTTATCATTTATTTTCTGCGATAATTCATTTGCTTTCCAATACTGCTGCTTTGCTTTTAACAATAATTCGGATTTATTTTTCTCTTTCTTGGAAATTTTTGCCAACTCCTTGTTCAAATTTCCAAGGTTTTCGTAGCAAAGCGATTGACCCTTTAAATCGTTATACTCAACTTTTAACTTTAAAGCATTTGTATAATTTTCCAGTGCTTCCCTAAAATATTCCTGTTTAACGGAAATGCTATCGGTTGCGTTTCCAAGGTCGAAGTTTAAAATACCCATATTGATATACAGTTTTGCCCTTCCAACTTTGTTGCCTGTTTTTTCAGTTATTTCAATGGCTTTATTGTAATACTCCCTTGCAACATCATACTCTTTCTGAATGTGGTTAATGATACCAATGTTATTGTAGGAATTGTATATATTAAGATTACAGCCAATGGACTCGCCAATTGCCAATGCTTGAAAATATTTTTCAAGAGCAGTGTTCAAATCTCCTTGGTTTTGATACACGTAAGCAATGTACCGGATTGCTTTCGCCTTCTGCTGTAAGAATTTTCTTTGAAAAGGGCTGGGTTGTTCAAGATTTTTTTCAGCCAACTCTTTTGCCTGCCTGTAATAATCCATGGCTATTTCGGGCTGGCTATATTCAAATAAATCGCCAATGGTAAGTAGTATCTCAAATTTTATCGTATCGTGATGCGGTTTTTCTAATTCCAATTTCAGGGAATCAGGATTTCCATTTGTTTGGAAATTAACCAGTGCATTGAAAAACAATAAAATAAAAGTAAAAACAAATATTTTGCGTACTAATACCATAGTATTAACCATCAAAGTATATAAGTAATGAATAAAAAAGCCAATATAGAAATAAATTAAGTGATTCGCTGTACCCGGAATTTAGCATGAAGATATAAAAAAAACAGGCGCAAATCGATTTTGCACCTGTAATGATAACAAAAAATCTTAATAGATTATTGAAGTTTACTTTTCCTTATCATCAATTAAAAATTTCCAATCCTCTCTATACTTTAACCTTGATTACTCTTTCACCATCCTCCTAACCACCCTTTCACCATTCTCAGCCTCGATAACGATCAGGTAGATACCATTCACCAAGCCATCCGTTGGGATGGTCATACGCTCAGAACCCAAGGCATTAGTTTCAAGCACCTTCTGCCCAATCAGGTTGGTGATTATTACCTTACTAATTGCACTAGTATTCATTATAGTAATATTGCCTTTGAATGGATTAGGAAATATTTCCAACCCCGAAATAAAATCAACTTCAACCGCAATTGGGGTAAGGACCACTGGAATAACTTGACTTTGACAAGACTCAAATGCACCATTAAATAAGTGATAGCCTTGTACCGTTATAGTAAAAGTGAAGGAACAGCAGCCAAGCCATATCTCAGCTATCCCTTCCTGATTAGTAATTATTTCGTCCTCGAAATTATGTGATTCATCGAAAATCTCAATCGCTGCATTCTCAATGGGAATTTGGTTTTTGTCTGTTACAATAAATGTTATTCTCCAAATAAAAGGGTTCCAACAATCGTTAACCTCTGTATCTCCCATTACAGTTACTACCCTATTGGGTTCGCCATCCCATTCACCTCCAGTCCAGCCGTGGTTAAGAAAGTATTTATACTGATATTCATCTGCTTGTAACTGTAAGGTTTTTGTCCAAATCCATGTATCCTCAATCCGGGTCATCATCTGGTTATCGGGATCGCTCCCAGGAACTGTCCAGCCAAACATTGAACCGGTGATGTAAATGGTATCATTAACAGGATCAAAATTGGGCTCCTCCCCCTTTTGCAGATTAAAAGTTACATTGTAAGTATCAGGTCCTGAAATAACACATGCCTGAAGGTTCCAGTTGTAGTTTAGTCCATATGAATCAGCCATGCCTACCCATCCATTGTCAAGATCGTAAAGCATATCACCCTTACCACCTACAGCAGGACCAGCATCGCAACCTGCTGGGTGTCCTGCTTCAGTTACGATGTAGTAGCCAAACATCATCTCATCGGAAGCATCAATCTGGTATGGAATCTCCAGCTCAACAGTATTCCATTCTCCAATGGTAACCGTTTCAACATCCTGAGTGTACACTGATGTATGATCGTAACCAGTCCAAATCCTCAGTGAGTATGTGGCATTCACTTCTTTGGGAAAAAAGCTGATCTGGGTGATAAGCATGCCATCATAGTCTGCCAGGTCGGGTTCTTCCCAGCGACTGGCAACGGCAAATTCGCCAGGACCACTATAGCCAACCCCTGTGAAGTTTGTACCATCATCCCAATGAATCCACTCACCGTCATCCTCTTTGGTCTGGTCAAACGGTTTGTAAGTGCTGGACTCTAAAGCAAAAATTTTAATACCCTTTTCCTTACGAAGTATAGAAATTATTGCATCTTCCTGTGTATAAGCAAAGGTCGAAAAAGCTATGAGAAAAGGGATTATCAGTAAAAAATTTTTCAAGCTATTCTTTTTTAATATCTTATTAATACGAATTAACAGTTGAATAAAATGATTCTTGTATATCTTAGTGATCCTTTGTGACTTCGTGTCTTTGTGGCTATTATTATTTCTGCCACTAAGGCACTAAGACACAAAGTTACACAATGCATCAGAATTCAAATTATTGATATTCTATCGATTAACATGATTAAATAAGAGTTGTTTTCAACTGTTAATTCGTATTAATAAGATTTGGCAATAAGGTGATTACATAAATAATGTTTTTAAAAACAGGGAACTAAACAATCAAATTTACAAAAAATAAACGAATGGCAAATATTAGCGCAAAGAATCGATCGCAAAGTCTATTTATAACGTCGATTATTCCATTCCTTGATAAATATTAAAACTGTATAAAAAATATTTTTTAGTTCAATTGTAATTAATTCTTATTTTTGTATAGATCAATGTACTTCGTAAAAATTAAAGGAATAATACTTGACTATAAAAAACTAAAAAATGTACCGAACCTATCTCGTTCTCTTTACAATAACATTTATATCAATCATTAACCTCAAAAATGCAAGCTGTAAATCATTAGAAAAACAAATTGACAGTTTAAACAGCTACGCCTATTCAATAAGCAGCTCAAACCATGCAAAAGCTTTCGTTATTGTCGACTCAGTACTTAGCCTTAGTGTAAATATTGGTTATACAAAAGGAGAAGCTGACGCACTTAGGATTAAGGGTCTTTCCCTTTTTTACGGTATTCAATACTCGCAAGCACTGCTTCTTTTCATAAAGAGTCAAGAAAAATATAAACAGATAGGAGACACAATTGGATTGTGCAACGCCAATAATCTTATTGCCACAGTATACAGCTACCAGGGGTTCCACGAAAAAGCTCTTGAAAAGCATAGGGAAAATCTTGCCATTAGAAGAATAATTAATGATCAGGAAGGTATTTCGATGAGTCTTAACAACATTGCTGTTACCCTCCGAAGCCTTGGCAAACTCCATGAATCGCTGAATTATTACAGGTTTTCTCTTGAAATAATTGCCAAATCTGATGACATCCGTTCTTACGGAAGAGTCCTAAATAATATTGGTAACTTATTTCTTGAACTACATCAACCCGACTCAGCTTTTTTATATTTTCAGAAATCTTTAACCTGATTAATTCATAAACTCAAATTTCGGTATATTTTTTTCAAATAA
>CAZDXY010000013.1:0-50663 GCA_964509385.1 uncultured Rikenellaceae bacterium | reverse complement strand
AATAACCCAATAACCCAATAACCCAATAACCCAATAACCCAATAACCCAATAACCAAAAAAAATGTCACATCACACCGAACAAGAAAGGATAAAAGGTTTGCCAGAAAATGCATACCAAGAGTTAAACCCTGGCGAAGAGTACCAACCGGTAATGTCGCCCCTGAAAATTGTACCGGAGATAAGTTTGTACTCAGTTCTATGGGGACTATTAATGGCCATTATTTTTTCGGCAGCAGCAGCATACCTAGGTCTGAAAATTGGACAGGTTTTCGAGGCGGCAATTCCCATTGCCATTATTGCCATTGGCTTATCAACCATAACTAAGCGCAAGAATGCGCTGGGCGAGAATATCATTATTCAGTCCATTGGAGCCAGTTCAGGAGTAATAGTTGCAGGGGCAATCTTCACACTTCCGGCACTTTACATCCTTAACCTTGAAGCGCATTTCTATCAGGTTTTTCTTTCGTCGCTACTGGGTGGATTTTTAGGAATTCTATTCCTAATTCCATTCCGCAAGTTCTTTGTTCAGGATATGCACGGTAAGTACCCCTTCCCCGAGGCAACCGCAACCACCGAGGTTCTGGTTTCGGGCGAGAAAGGTGGAAATCAAGCAAAACTTCTATTGATTAGCGGACTTGTTGGTGGAATTTACGATTTTATCATCGCAACCTTTGGCTGGTGGAGCGAAGTGTTCACAACACGTGTTATCCCCATTGGCGAGCAGCTTGCCGATAGAGCCAAGATGGTTTTCAAAATCAACGTTGGTGCAGCCATTGTAGGGCTTGGTTACATAGTTGGGTTGAAGTTTGCCGCTATCATCTGCGCAGGTTCGTTTGTGGGATGGTTTGTGCTAATACCATTTCTAAACTTCTTTGCCGAAGGCATGACATCGCCCGTTGGCAGCAATGTCATTAAACTAATTGGCGAAATGAGCCCCGAGGAGATTTTCAACAATTATATCCGCCAAATTGGTATTGGTGGGATTGCCATGGCTGGTGTTATTGGGATTATCCGCTCGTGGAGAATTATTAGGAATGCAGTTGGATTGGCAGTTAGCGAAACCGTTGGACGTAAAGGTGGCGCAAGCAAAGAGGAATTACGTACCCGTCGGGATTTACCCATGAAGATTGTTGGTTTTGGTCTTTTGGCAACCGCAGTTCTTATCTTCATATTCTTCCAGTTTGGAGTAGTTCAAAACTTAAGCCATGCGCTTATTGCCATTGGTATTGTAATGGTGATATCGTTCCTGTTCACCACTGTTGCTGCCAATGCAATAGCCATTGTGGGTACAAACCCAGTATCGGGCATGACCCTTATGACGTTGATTTTAACTTCGTTAATTATGGCTTCAGCAGGATTATCGGGCGAGTCGGGAATGGTTGCTGCCCTAATTATTGGTGGTGTGGTTTGTACCGCACTGGCTATGGCGGGTGGTTTTATCACCGACTTAAAAATTGGTTACTGGCTTGGAGCATCGCCGTACAAGCAGCAATCGTGGAAGTTCTTGGGAACTCTGGTTTCTGCAGCAACTGTGGGTGGTGTAATCATCATCCTGAACAAAACCTACGGTTTTACTGGCGAAGGCGCAATGGTTGCTCCACAAGCAAACGCCATGGCAGCCGTTATAGAGCCCATGATGACCGGACAACCTGCGCCTTGGTTGCTATACACTGCTGGTGCAATGCTATCGCTAATTCTAACTTCAATAAATATTTCTGCACTGGCATTTGCACTTGGAATGTTTATACCGCTTCCCCTTAATACACCGCTTTTAGTTGGTGGAATTATTGCTCATATTGTTTCGACACGTAGTAAGGATGTAGCGGTAAACAAATCGCGTCGCGAGCGTGGAACACTTATAGCATCTGGGTTTATTGCTGGTGGTGCATTGATGGGCGTTATTAGTGCAATTCTCAAGTTCGGTGGAATCAACTTTGTAAACGCAGAGTGGGCCGAGTCTAATCCAGCACAAGTTCTTGGACTTGGAATGTTTCTGGTTATCTGCGGATACCTTGCTTGGGAAGCATTAAAAGGAAAGCCTGAAGCTGAATAGTATTAGTTAAAAAATTGTTGACATCATAGTAAGGGTTTCAGTATATTCTACCTGAAACCCTTTACTTTTTCTACAAATTTCTCGTTATCGACAATATACCGAGTGTGAGTGCCAAAGCCTATCTCCCCCTGCTCATCCCATGCTTTAATCAAAAAGGTAAGCTTTTTATCGTTTATCTCGGTTAGGATAGCCTCACTTTTCACTTTCATTCCGATGGGTGTGGCCTTAATATGCTTTATGTTGATCTCGATGCCAACGGTACCAAAACCCTCAGGTAGTTTATCCTGAACGGCTTTCATGGCAGAGTTTTCCATTAGTGCAATCATCGAAGGAGTTGCAAAAACTTCCAAAAACCCCGAACCATACCTTAAAGCAGTATCTTCCTTTGTCACAATCTGCTCCGATATGTGCTGTAAACCAATATGAAGAGTTGCTGTCATAACTTTTTTATTACAAATATAATTGAAATGAGTTTTCATGGCTTAATAGATATTCATTTAGGTTTTCTATTTTTGTAAATAATCGAAATGAATATGAAAAAAGTTATCATCGAATCCCTTTCCTCAGAACAAATGGAAAAGATTGGGGTAGAACAATGGCCCATATGGGAAAAAGAAATATCAGAGTTTGATTGGGACTATGATACCGATGAACAATGCTACATTATTGATGGAGAAGTACATGTTGATACAACAGAGGGTAGCTTTCACATAAAACCCGGCGATTTTGTAACATTCAAAAAGGGGTTAAGGTGTAATTGGAAAATTACCAAGTCCATTCGCAAGCATTACAGGTTTTTATAGGATCGGTCGCATTAATCCATTTTCGAAACATGAGAAATGTATTACTTCTTGTATTCTGTCTACTTTGGATAACCACTATCATTCATGCACAAACCCATCAGGTGTCATCGCCCGATGGCTCTTTAACCGTTAAGGTTGAGATTGAAAATGGCATTAAGTATTCAGTTGTTAAAAATGGAGAGGTCATAATTCATCCCTCCTCAATTGGTATTAACACTTCGCTTTTCACGGATAGTGTTTTTGAGGGCTATTCGAGGTCCAGCCAAACTCAAAATATTCAGGTTCTCCGACCGCTTTGGGGAGTATCGGCAAGATTGCCAAATAATTACGTTTACATGACTATTCGTTCTCTTTATAATGTGTCTATCGAATTTAGAGCGTACAATAATGGCATTGCCTGGCGATTCATTTCAGATATCCCTAATGATTTGATTGTTTACAACGAGTTGGTTGAGTTTGCCATTCCCGACAAGAGCACCGTTTACTATCCTGAGGTGAAAAGCTTCTCAACCTCATTCGAATCCAACTACACACCCATTAAGATTGAAGAGATTAACCCAAAATCCCTTGCTTTAACCCCAATAATGTTTAAAACAAACTCTGGGAACGTAGTGGTTATTTCAGAATCGGATTTATTTGAATACCCAGGAATGTTTATTCAAAAGGATAAGGAAAATATACTTAAAGGAGTTTTTCCAAAATACCCCAAACGAGAATCACAGGAATTTCTGGGACGAATAAGATTGGTTAAATGGCCTCACCTTTCACGAATGGTAGTAAGAAGTAATGAAAATTTCATCGCTAAAACTAACGGTAAAAGATCATTCCCATGGCGGGTGATTATGATTGCCGATTCTGATAGGGAAATTTTAGAAAATACTCTTATTTACCAGCTTGCCGACTATCCCCAATTCGATTTTGATTGGGTTAAACCAGGTAAAGTGGTATGGGACTGGTATCATAACTGGAATTTACAGGGGGTTGATTTTAAATCGGGTATAAACACCCAAACCTATAAGTACATGATAGATTTTGCCTCCCGCAATGGAATTGAGTATATCAATATCGATGATGGGTGGTCGAAACTTTGGGACTTTGAAAAAGTGAATAGCAAGCTCAACCTCGATGAGGTTATTAGCTATGCCAGGGAGAGAAATGTTGGAGTTTTCCTCTGGACTATGTGGAATATGCTTGATAAGGATTTGACAGCCAACCTCGATAAATTCCAACAAATGGGTATTGCTGGCCTTAAGGTTGACTTTTTCGATCGCTGCGACCAGCGAATGGTTGATTTTATCAACCTACTTGCTGAGGGGTGTGCAAAGCGAAAACTCCTGCTGAATCTGCATGGAATATATAAACCAACGGGTATTAACCGCACCTTTCCTAATGTTTTGAATATAGAAGGTGTGCTAGGACTTGAGTACAACAAATTTTCAAATAGATGCACTCCCGAGCATAACCTAACCATTCCTTTCATCAGAAATATTGTGGGTCCTATGGACTATACCCCGGGTGCCATGAGGTATCTTGCTCCATCAGCGTTTAAGAGGTCGTGGGGAAACCCCCATGCAATGAGCACAAGAGTACAGCAATTGGCCATGTATGTTGTGTATCACGGTGGTGTTCAAATGCTTGCTGACTCCCCCACCCTTTACGAGCAGGACGAGGTGGCAATGGACTTTTTATCAAAAGTTCCTGTAACTTGGGATGAATCAATACCCATAATAGGTGAAATGGGTAAGGTAATCGTAATGGCACGCCGGAAAGGAACAGGTTGGTACGTAGCAGGTATGGCAGGAGATAGTAATCAACTGGTATCTTTCAGTTTATACTTTTTAGGAGACAGGCAGTATCAATTGACCCTGCTTACCAACGGTGCAACACCTAATGATATTCTTAAAGATGTAATGCCTATTTCGAAATACAATACATTCACACATGAGATTATTGGTAATGGTGGATTTGTAATGATACTGGAATAACGATTAGGAAAACAATAAATATAATATAAGAGATATCATCCATGATAAACCAAATAAAACTAGCATTTGAAAAGCACTTCTCACCTAACCCATTGCTTGTAAAATCTCCGGGAAGGGTAAACCTAATAGGAGAGCATACCGATTATAACAATGGTTTTGTGCTGCCCGCTGCAATTAACAAATATGTTTATTTTGCAATAAAACCCAATGGTTTAAACGAATACCGATTCTTTGCGTATGATTTGAAACAAGGATTCAGCACCGCAAGCAATAAAATTGAACTCAGCCATGAGCAATGGGCAAACTACCTGTTAGGTGTTATTGCCCAAATGGTAAATGCAGGCAAAAGAATACCGGGTTTCGACTGTGTTTTTGGGGGTAATATTCCCATTGGAGCAGGCATGTCATCATCAGCAGCCATAGAATGTGGGCTGGCATACTCTCTTAATGAAATCTTTAACTTGGGTTTCAACAAGATGGAAATGGCTAAACTTGCACAAAGGGCAGAACACGAATACGCAGGGGTTAAATGTGGCATTATGG
Organism: uncultured Rikenellaceae bacterium; assembly: GCA_964509385.1. Lineage (GTDB taxonomy): Bacteria > Bacteroidota > Bacteroidia > Bacteroidales > Tenuifilaceae > MWFE01. The sequence continues at coordinate 45,278 of CAZDXY010000013.1, read as the reverse complement.
ACCAATTTGCTGTGCTCTTTGGAAAGGAAAATCATGCGATAAAACTCGATTGCCAATCGTTAAAACATGAATACTACGAGTTGGATATGAATCACCTGTCAATTATTCTGGTTAATACAGGGGTAAAACATTCTCTGGCTTCATCGGAGTACAATAAGCGAAGAAGTGAATGTCAAAAAGGGGTAGACATTCTTAAAAAATACAATTCAAATATCCTTTCGCTTCGAGATGTCAATTCGGATGTTATAAACCTTCACAAGCAAAAGATTGAAAAAGTTACCTGGAATCGATGCTCTTACGTTGTTGAAGAGAATGATCGTGTGCAGTTAGCCTGCGATGCTCTTGTTGAAAAGGATTTTGTAAGGTTTGGAGAGCTTATGTATCAATCGCACTATGGATTACGCGATAAGTACGAGGTTAGCTGTCCCGAACTTGACAGGTTAGTTGAACTAACCGAACCTCTTGAAGGAGTGCTAGGTGCCAGAATGATGGGTGGAGGATTTGGTGGTTGCACAATAAATCTTGTCCGGAATGAATTCATTGATGATTTCATAAAGATCATTTCTTCAAATTATAGAACTCCAAATGATGCTGATCCAGAAATTTTTACATGTAATTTGCAGGATGGAACAAAGATCGTTTAGTTAAGTTGCTATATTGATAACAAAATAGTTTTCTCATTTTTAGTAATTATTATTTTTGTTTTTACCACATTTGTAAAAATGATTTCTCAGGTAAATAATTATTTAACACATTAATAAACTGCAGGATATGAATGGAAATTTTGCCAATATCGATTATGTTATTTTTGCCCTATACGCCTTGGTAATCGTATCGGTTGGCCTATGGGTATCGCGTAGAAAAAAAGGAACAGAGAGAACTGCAGAGGATTACTTCCTTGCCGGAAAATCGTTGCCCTGGTGGGCAATTGGGGCATCGCTCATAGCGGCTAATATCTCTGCAGAGCAATTCATTGGTATGTCGGGTTCTGGCTTTGCCATTGGGCTTGCTATTGCCTCATATGAATGGATGGCTGCCATTACCCTTATCATTGTCGGAAAATTTTTCCTTCCCATCTTCATCGAAAAGAAGATATATACTATTCCTGAATTTGTTGAACATCGCTTTAGCAAAAACCTTAAAACAATCCTTGCGGTATTTTGGATATCGCTTTTCATCTTTGTAAATCTAACTTCTGTTCTTTTTCTTGGTGCCAAAGCCATTGATACAATTGTAGGGGTGGGTAATGGTAGCTTAATGCTAACAGCAATACTTGGGCTTGCCCTCTTTGCTGCTGCATACTCGTTATGGGGTGGTCTTTCGGCAGTAGCATGGACCGATGTCATTCAGGTTACCCTGCTCATTATTGGCGGTTTGGTTACTACTGTTATAGCTGTTTCCAAACTCTCTCCTGATGGAGGAATTTTGGATGGTTTTCGACACCTGTACGAGGTTGTCCCCGAAAAGTTTTCCATGATACTATCCAAGGGAGAAATCATAACACCCGATGGCCGTGATGCATGGTGGGATTTGCCAGGATTGGCTGTTCTGATTGGTGGAATGTGGGTTGCAAATCTTTACTACTGGGGATTTAACCAGTATATCATTCAGCGCACCTTGGCTGCAAAGAGTTTAAAAGAAGGGCAAAAGGGAATAGCCTTTGCCGCCTTTTTAAAACTAATCATACCTCTAATTGTAGTTGTTCCGGGTATAGTTGCTTACGTTTTAAACTACCAGGATGGCGCAACTCTGGATCCCACATTTGTTGGGCCCGACGGTCAGATTCTTAACGATAGTGCAGCTCCCTGGTTGATAAGCAAGTTCATTCCCATTGGATTAAAGGGCCTTGTCCTTGCAGCCCTTGCTGCAGCTATAGTATCCTCATTGGCTTCCATGCTTAACTCAACATCCACCATTTTCACAATGGATATTTATCGTCCATATATCAATAAGAAAGCCACTAACAAACAAACTGTTCTAGTGGGTCGAATTACAGCTGCTATTGCGCTAATAATTGCTGTTCTTATTGCCCCACAGCTTAGCAATATTGGTCAGGTATTCCAGTATATTCAAGAATATACAGGGGTAGTAAGTCCCGGAATATTAGCGGTTTTTATGATGGGATTGTTCTACCGAAAAGCAACCAATAAAGGTGCAATTATTGGCGTTGTACTTTCCATACCCATTGCCCTTTACTTTAAGGTAGGACCTAACGGTTGGGCAACTGGTTCGGCAATTGAGTCACTTTTTGTTACTTTGCCATTTATGAAGCAAATGATGGTAACCTGTTTAATAACTATTGGTTTGATAATCCTATTCAGCTACATCGATAACAAGGGTAATAACGATTCAAAAGGGATTCTTCTATCGCGCCAACTTTTCGAAACTAGTAAAAGTTTTAACTTAAGCGCATTGGTTTTATCAGCAATTCTTATTTTCCTTTACGTAGTATTTTGGTAAGACATTGATGATCAAATTTTACACAATAGGCTCATTCATAAAAAAGAATGAGCCTATTGTAATTTTGATTATTAATATCAAATTATTTATGGGCTCATGGCAACCCTAAAACCTATATAGCTTCTCTTATTACCAGGATCATCACTGGCTCGACACGATATCCGGCTCCCTCCAATATATCCGTACCAACTTCCTCCTTTTACAATTTTGAATTCACCCTGTTCAGGTCCTTCGGGGTTGGTTTTTGGAGATTCAGTATAGTAATCGAACCAATCGCTACACCATTCATAAACGTTTCCGCTCATATCGTAAATACCCAATTCATTTGGATTCATAGTGCCTACTGGTTGAGTTTTTCCTTGACTATTACCAGAATACCATGAAACGAAGTTAATATTATTGCCACCTGCATATCTAAAGCCCTGGCTTAACTCTCCACCTTTGGCGGCATACTCCCACTCCGCTTCTGTAGGTAAACGATAATTTTTTCCGGTAAGCATATTCAATTTGGTTAAAAAAATTTGAACCTCATTCCAACTTACACGTTCAACAGGACATTTATCGCAATCCTTATAATGACTTGGGTTATCACCCATTATCAGTTTCCATTGAGACTGAGTAACCTCATATTTCCCAATGTAAAAATTGCCTAAAGTTACCTGATGTACTGGCCTTTCCTCTCTGTTACCAATTCCAAATGTGTCTCCCATTTTAAATGTTCCACCTTTTACAAATACCATTTGCCCATAAAAGGGATCGTTTGATTGCTTAAGAATATAATCGAATACTTTCTTTCCAGTGGGGGAAACGTGTATTGTTTCGACTAAAACCTCATCGTTTTTAACCAATTTTATTTCATGGTTCCCAAATTTAAGTATTAATGATAAAGGTGTAACGCCAATTGTATCTTCTTGCAGAATAAGATACGCACCACTTGGTTGACTCGAAACAGTTATCTCTTTTCCATAAATAAGTTTTATATCTACTGTTGTAGTTTTTGCATCTTCAATAACAACCCTCATAGAAACACTTGTATATCCTTGTTTTTCAATTGTCATATTATAGTTACCCAAGAGCAAGTCGGGTATAACTTTAGGGGTCATTCCATACATTTTTCCATCGAGGCTTATCATGGCTTGACTGGGTTCTGTTTTAACTTCAAGTATTCCGGTTTTGGGACTCATCATTAAGTCAATTTTTTGATCCCTTCCTCTTACCATGCTTACTTCCCATTCTCGGGTTGTATAACCTTCCTTTTCAACTCTTACTTTACTAACACCCTCCTTAACTCTTCCCTTCCAACTAGCATCACCCTTAACTTTTCCATCAATATAAATAATTGCATCAGATGAAGTATTTACTGTGAGCTCAGCATAATTTGCCACCATAGTAAATGCAATTTTTACACTCTGTCCATCAACAACATCAACGGTTTTTTCCTGGGGTCGATACCATTCCCCAACCAGTTTAATAACGTGTTTGCCTACGGGTATATCATCAAAAGTTGCAGGTGTCGTTTTCCCTGTATTTTGATTATTAATGTAAATGGTCATTCCACTTTCAGGCTCAGAAGTGATAATAATAATCCCTTTCTGATCAAAAGATAGTTCATAGTTTTCGATACTTGATTCAAATTCTTGTGTCCAAACTTTATTAATGACAATTTCTTTTGAATTTGAATTAAAAGCAAAACAATATCCAACTAATAATAATGAAACAAGGTATGTTAATGGCTTTATCATAGAATTCATTTTCCCATTTTAAAAATACAAGAAACAAACCAATAGACAAATCTAGAAAGGTTTTTTTCGTAAATCCTTTTTTTCTGACAATATACGCTTGGTTTGTATTCTTTTCTTTTTCGATTCATCTGTAGGTCTGGTCTGTATTCTTTTCTTTTGCGTAACTAGTGCTTTAGAAATAATTTTGTAAATCTTTTCTTTGCACTTTTCTTTATTTCTTAATTGTGTCCTCTCATCCTGACATACAACAATAATATATCCATCCTGTGTTAATTTCGTTGATAGTTTCTCATTAAGAATTATCTTCTCCTCTTCGCTTAAAATTTTTGATTCTGAAATATTAAAACGAAGTTCGACTTTTGTACTTAACTTGTTTACATTCTGACCACCTGCTCCGCTACTACGTGAGGCTTTATATTGAAATTCTTCTTCAATACCTCTTTCCTTTAAAACATTTATATTCATATGCTATTATATTTCAAAAAAATATACTTGTTATTATGATTAAAATATGTTTTTTTATCATAAGGATTATTAATATCGAAATAAATTGAATTTTTTTCTTTAAAAAATTGAATTACTAACCTATCAATAAAAAAACAAGTTTTATGTTTGCATTTTAAACTTTAAAACAATAATCCTATCAAATTATTTATAAATAATTATTAAATCCAAATTAATTAAAAATTTAAACAAGATGAAGAAACTTCCTACTAGCTTAATAAAAATTTTTACATTAATCGTTGTTATTATTTCCTTAAGTAATTTTAAGACTTCAGCAGCTTATTTGGAGAATTTACCAACAGTAGTAATAAATCCCGATGGAACAGAGATTCATTGCTTTTCATCTGGTGATGAGTTTTTCAATTACCTCCACGACGCAGATGGATTTACCATAATTCAAGACAAAGATGGTTATTACTACTATGCAGTTTTAAATAACGGCGAGTTAGTCCCATCACAATATAGAGTAAATGAAGTAAACCCAGTAACTGTTGGCTTGCATCCATATGCGTTAATAACCCCTGAAGAGTACCAGAAAAGAGTAAATGAGTTTTGGAAAGATATTGAGGACCCTAAAGGTAAAGCACCTCATCAAGGAACAATCAATAATATTGTGGTATACATCAGATTTAGTGATGATACAGAATTTAACGTTTCACGTAATGATTATGATGCATTGTTCAACCCTGAAGAGGGTATTTCAATGAAAAACTATTTCAATGAGGTTTCTTACGGACAACTTAATATTGAGAGCCATCATTACCCTGAAATTGATGATCCATCCTTTAATTTAAGTTTTCAAGATGAATACCCACGGGCATATTATCAACCCTACAACGAAACCACAAACCCCATTGGTTATCAGGGTGGCAACAATGGATACGAAAGAAGAGTTCGGGAACATACACTACTTGTTAATGCCATTAACTCAATTTCAAGTCAAATACCTACTGACCTCATTATTGATGGAGATAATGACAATTATGTTGATAATATATGTTTTATTATAAGAGGCTCATCGGGTGGTTGGGCAGATCTTTTATGGGCACATCGCTGGGCATTATATACATATTTTGTTTACATTAATGGGAAACGAGTGTATGATTACACATTCCAACCCGAAAATCAAACAGGAGTTTCAACTTTAGCGCATGAAATGTTTCATACTCTTGGTGCACCAGATTTATACCGATATTCAGGAAGCTATAATCCGGTGGGTCCTTGGGATCTTATGGCAGGTGGATTTGTTCACATGGGAGCACATATGAAGAGAAAATATACCAATAGTAAATGGATCAATCAAATTCCAACCATTTCACAACCAGGTGTATATACTCTAAATCCTATAACATCTAGCGAAAACAATGCTTATCGAATAAACTCTCCTAATTCAAGTAGCGAATATTTTATAGTCGAGTACCGAAAAAGAGAAGGATTATATGAAAATAATCTTCCTAACAGTGGATTACTAGTGTACAGAATTAATCTAACTGCTGGCAATGGAAATGCAGGCGGACCCCCTGATGAAGTTTATATATATAGGCCTTTTGGCACAACTTCGGAGAATGGTAACATCAATTCAGCTGCATTTTCCTCAAATGCTGGTCGAACCTCAATAAATGATTCAACGAATCCTTCATCTTTCCTTTCCAATGGTAACCCAGGTGGACTTGATGTTAGAAGAATATCGTCAATAGGTGAAACTATATCATTTCAACTTGGTGAAATATACTATGTTACAGTAACTGCTGATCCCCCTTACGGAGGGACTGTAATTGATGAAACAAATGGTGAATACTATCAACCAGGCGAAGAAATTTCCATTTCTGCAAATCCTTTTAAAGGATATATTCTTGAAAAATGGACCATTGATGGAGATTCTATTTCAAATGAAAACCCTCTTCAATATACTGTGCCTAATCAAGATGTTGAAATTGTTGGACACTTTAAATGGGTTGGTACATACAACATTAGTCTTACCGCATACCCAGATTATGCTGGAAATGTAATCGATGATACCAATGATGGGCCATATATGCCAAATTCTGTGGTAAGCATTTCAGCAATAGCTAATCAAGGTTATGAGTTTAAGAAATGGACAATTGACGGGGATTCTATTTCGATCGATAATCCGCTTTTGTTTACTATTCAAACATCAGATGTTGAAATTGTTGGCCATTTTGGATGGATTACAGATGTTCCATTAACTGCCTTATATAAGGTTGAGGTTTATCCAAATCCTTTCTCAAGTACTCTAAATATTAGAAATGCAGATGAAATTAATACTGTTAGCATTATAAATATTATAGGACACGAAATCTTAAATTTTACTACTTCTAATAGTTCTTCTATTGAAATTAATACAGAACATCTAAAACCTGGGATCTATTTAATTTCATTAAAAACGAAGTCTGGAGAAACTGTGGCAAGAAGATTGGTGAAAAAATAAAGGAAGAAAATCCCTCTTCTATTTCATAAGTTTATATCTATGCAATTTTTGCTAATTAATTGTATTTGTATTATTTGAGTAATACTTAGGTTTTCAAATTAATCGGAAACAATCAGTTAAAGGGGTATTTTTTTATGTGAAAGTTAATAATGATTTTGTATTTTTATGCCCTTAAAAAATCGACTTTGTTATTTCAATACTATAAAAGAGGACAAGAAAAATGAAACTAAAAACAAATCAATTTAATAAAGGAATAGCAATATTTTCATTAATATTCTCTTTAAGTATATTTTATACTAGGGCAGCATATCTTGAAAATATTCCTACGATTATTAAAAATCCCGATGGCACTGAAATAAAATGCTTTGCATCAGGCGATGAATTTTTTAATTACTTACACGATGCAGAAGGTTACACCATAATTAAACATAGCGATGGTTTTTATTACTACGCTACATTGAATAATGGCAAGGTTGTTCCATCTATCTACAAAGTTAATTCTGTTAACCCCGCACATGTTGGTTTAAAAATTCATGTTAAGATTAGCCCTGAAGATTATCAGAAAAAAGTGGATGCCTTTTGGAAAGGAATAGATGATCCAAAAGGAAAAGCACCACATGAAGGGACAATTAACAATCTTGTTGTCTATATTCGATTTAGCGATGAGGAAGAGTTTACCAAATCCCGAGAACAATATGATCAACTTTTTAATCCTGAAGAAGGAGTTTCAATGAAAAATTATTTTAATGAGGTATCCTACGGGCTTCTTAACATTCAGAGCCATCATTACCCGGAAGTTGATGATCCCTCATTAAATCTTAGCTATCAAGACTCACAACCAAGAGCATATTACCAACCTTATAATGCAACCACTAATACAATTGGTTACCAAGATGATGAGCAAAGCAGAATAAGAGAGCATACCCTTTTGAAAAACGCCATCAATGCAATCGCCGATCAGGTTCCAACCGATTTGGTAATTGATGGTGATAACGATGGACGGATAGATAACGTATGCTTTATAATTCGTGGAAACTCCGATGGGTGGTCTGATTTACTTTGGGCACATCGCTGGGTATTATATACATACGTTGTAAATATAAATGGTAAAAGAGTTTATGACTATACATTCCAACCTGAAAACCAAACCGGAGTTTACACTATAAGTCATGAAATGTTTCATACTTTAGGTGCACCTGACCTTTACCGTTATACTGGTAGTGGTTTTGACCCAGTTGGTCCATGGGATCTTATGTCTAGTGGTTTTGTGCATATGGGTGCTCATATGAAGTTAAAGTATGCGAAAGGTAAATGGATAAACCAAATACCCACAATTTCAGAACCTGGAGTTTATACTCTCAACCCATTAACATCCAGCGAAAACAATGCCTTCCGTATAAATTCACCTAATAGTACAACTCAATACTTCATTGTGGAATACCGTAAGAAAGAAGGGCTGTATGAAAATAATCTCCCAGCCAGTGGGCTACTGGTCTATAGAATCAACCAAAGTGCAGGAAATGGAAATGCCAGTGGACCTCCAGATGAGGTATATATTTACCGACCAAATGGAACCACTACAATCAATGGAAATATTAATCAGGCAGTATTCTCCCAAAATTCTGGTCGCACTTCAATTAATGACCACACCAACCCATCTTCGTTTTTGGCAAATGGAAGTCCCGGAGGTTTAAATATTTCAAATATCACTGAAATTGGTGAAACAATTTCATTTACTATACCAGAAAGTTTTGGGTATATGCTTACGCTAAAGGCTGATCCATGGATTGCTGGAGGTTGTGAAGATTTAACTAATAACCCTCCCTATATTGAAGGTACAGAAGTTACCATTAAGGCTAATCCTGTTAGTGGTTATAGTTTTATTAATTGGACTATTGATGGCGAAGTAATTGGTACAGATAATCCAATGGTTTATACTATGCCAGATCACAATGTAGAAATAACAGGTCATTTTCAATGGGGAACAAATGTATCAACTAGCGTTAATTCAATGATACATGTTTACCCAAATCCTTTTACTAGTTCATTTACAATAAATAACGTGGAAGGAATTGAAAAGATAAGCATTTCAAATCTAATTGGAGTTGAGTTAAATAGCATTTCTCCAAGTTCAAATAGCGCTCAACTTAATATCAAAACTGAGAACCTTACACCAGGGATTTACATTATTTCAATAAGATTTAACTCGGGCGAGAAATTAGTAAAAAGGATAGTTAAGCAATAAATGCTTGTTTATATGATTAAAAAACCGCTCAACAATTATGAGCGGTTTTTTAATTTTCCCAAAAATCTATTCATCGTTTTTTGCCTTTAACTCTTCCAATTCTTGCTTAACTGCCTGAAAACTTTCTCTATAGTATTCCAACTCTTCTAAACTCTCACGCATACGTTCTTCTTTTTCGTTAATCTCTTGTGCTTGCTCCTGAAATTGTTGAATAAGGTTTATATTACGTTCATTCATTCTAACATTATTGAGATTTGTAGCTATGCTGTAAGCTATCTTTTTAATAAATTCAATCTCAACCGTTTTAAACTCGTCAAAACTAGCTAACTCAATTACTCCATAAACAGCTTCATCAGTACTAAGGGGAACAAAAAGCAGCGATTTTGGTAGGCTTTCGCCTAAACCAGAATTAATTTTAAAATAATCACCTGGAATATCTTTTAAATGTTGTATTTGATTGTCGGAAAATGTTGAGCCAACTAAACCACTACCAGGTTCAATTTTTTTATTTCTTTTCTTCATATCCTTTCCACAGCCGTAATCAGCAACCATTTCTAAATGCGATTCTACAGTATCATCATCATTCAGCACATACAAGGCCCCCATTTTTACATTTAAATACTTCACAAGAGTAGTAATAACCTTACGACCAAGCACCTTTGAATCGTTCTTATTTGCTGAAAGAACATCGTTAATTTTGGCCAAGCCATTATTTATCCAACTCTGCAACTTTTCCTTTTCCTGATGAGCAATTAGTAATCCTTGCTGTTCCTTCAATTCTTTAGTTCGTTTTTCAATATTTTCTTCAAGGCTTTGCTTCTCAAGTATTAGCTGATGGCTTAAATCTTCATTTTCGTTAATTGCCTTTGCCGATTTGCTGGTTATGGTAAAAGATTGAAGTAAAACGAAGAATGCCAATCCATACGGTGCTAGATAAGGTGTTTGCGCAACTCCCATACTACTTAAAACATCATTTATTGTTGTTACGTAAAGAATAAACATTCCTAAAAATGTGAATAATGCTCCTGTACGCTTTCGGATTGTTGAAACTAGCAATACTCCAAAAGTCAAATATACTCCACCAGTCAATAGATAAAGTTCATAAACCATATTGAACTTCCCGTAAAATAATGTAGGTGTAGTAAAAATTACTATTGTTATAACTAATCCAACAATAACAATGGCGTTTTTAATCCATACTTTGAAATCGACCTTAAATAAGTGGAAAATAAATAGAGCAAAGAGTGGAATGGTTCCATACCCTGAAAAATTATCTAACTTAGAAAGTAACTCCCAATTAATATTTGGAATTAAATAACCAATAATTCTATCACCTGTTGAAATATTTCTTAGAATCATTACCAATGTGAGAATTCCAAAGTAAAGATTTGAAACATCCTTTCTTCGAAAGAAATACATTATTAAATGGTTAATGCTAATGACCAGTACAATTCCAATAACTATTAAATTAAGCATGTCTAAATTTCGACTAGTTTTCTTTAACGCATCGAAGGTGCTAAAGTAAATAGCCCAGGGAATCCCCGATCTTCTGTGCGAATAGTTCGACACTTGTATGACAACTTCAATGCTTTCAGTTGATTCACCTCTTGGATCAAGAGTGAACAGGATATCCTGTGATTTAAATGTAGGTTTATGCTCTTCCTTTGATGTGCCTACTCTTCCCACCTGTGAAATCAATTCGCCATTAATCCATATCCTATAGCTTGTAAATATCGATTGTATTTTAAAACCATAATGAATAATTGTATTATCAGGTTTCTTATTAATTATGAACCTATATGTTGCATAACCCTCTTTTGAAAGTTTCACATCATCAAACATGTACGATGTCCATGATTTGGGAATACTAACAATTTTGGGGTTGAGTTTTTTCGAAATATCTAAGAAATCATCTGGTTCCAACAACTCTTTCCAGTAAAACTCAACGTCTCCTTCAAGTTTTATAATATCAGATGTTTGAATATTGATTCCCTTTAAATCAAGAATACCTTTTTCTATCAATATTTTTCCATCTGAAGCGGTAACCAAGTAATTCGTAAAGCTTATAAGGAAAAGTAAAATGATTATCCTTTTATTCATACCATAATAAATTTTGTAAGCATATAAAACTAATCCATTTATTCGAAAATTTGAAATGATAATTAAAAGTTTATACAGCATAAATTAATAATTATCATGAGCATAATCTTTAATTCTCTAATAATAAAGTCAAAATGCAAATTGAAATCTATTCATTGAGCATAAAAATTTTCGGATTTCTAACTTTTTAGTATTTACTTTGGCATTAAACTAATATTAAACATAGTATGAAAATAATAGTACTTGGGGCAGGTATGGTTGGAAAAGCAATTGCCTTCGATCTATCAAAAAACTTCGATGTAACTTCTGCCGATATTAACAAAGATGCACTTGATGAAGTAGCTCAATATGGGGTTAAAACCATTAATGCTGATTTAAGCGATTGCAATACAGTTAAAGCATTGGTAAAAGAATTCGATATAATTGTCTCCTGTGTACCAGGTTTTATGGGTTACAAAACTGTTCAAGCAATAATTGAGGCAAAGAAACCTGTTGTAGATATATCCTTTATGCCTGAGGATTTTATGACTCTAAACAATTTGGCATTAAAATCTGAAGTTCCAGTAATTGCAGACTGTGGCGTGGCACCAGGAATGCCCAACCTTATTTTAGGGTATTACAATCAACTAATGGAAGTTACTGATTTCTTTTATATGGTTGGAGGATTGCCAATAGCTCGTAATTATCCATTTCAATATAAAGCTCCTTTCTCTCCAGTTGATGTTCTTGAAGAATACACCCGACCTGCACGATTTAAGGAGAATGGAAAAATCGTTGTAAAACAAGCCATGAGCGATACCGAACTCTACCGCTTCGAACAGGTTGGTGACCTCGAAGGGTTTAATACTGATGGATTGCGATCACTCCTAGAAACAATGGAGCATATCCCGAATATGAAGGAAAAAACATTGCGTTACCCTGGTCATATTTCATTGATAAAGGCTTTGAAAGCATCAGGATTCTTCTCAAATGAGCCAATTGCCATAAATGGCAAGGATATTTCTCCCATGGAAATGACTTCAAAGATTCTTTTTAATCAATGGAAGTTGGAAGCCAACGAACCTGAACTAACTGTTATGCGGATTATTATTAAGGGATTATTAAATGGCGAAGAAAAAGTTGTAACATACGATTTGCATGATGAGTACGATCCTATAACAAAGCAATGGTCCATGGCACGCACTACGGGATATACGGCAACAGCAGCAGTCAATCTGATGGCTAAGGGATTATTTAAAAAACATGGTGTTTTCCCTTTGGAATTAGTGGGCGATAAACCCGAATGCTTTACCTTTGTTATGGAATATCTCAAAGAAAGAGGTGTAGTATATAGATTGATTGATTGCCCTTCGACAAGCTCAGGGTGACAATTGATTGATTGACCTGCCTACTCTACCTGTCGGTAGACAAGCGCAGGCAGGTTAATTGATTTAATTAGCAAATTCAGTAACTCAGTAACCCAATAACCCAAATGCTAAAAAAAACAAAAATAGTTGCAACCATTTCCGATAAAAGATGTGATGTGGAGTTTATTCGTGAACTTTTTGAAGCCGGAATGAACGTGGTTAGGCTAAACACAGCTCACTTAGACTTTGATCAAGCAAAAAAAGTTATAAGCAGTGTACGCCAAGTTTCTGATCGAATAGCCATCCTGTTAGATACTAAAGGACCCGAAATTCGTACATCAGCATATGGTGATGAGATAATTGTTGAAACAGGGGACATAGTTAATGTATATGGTAACCCAACAGGGCTCTCAGGAAAAGGAAATCTTTTTGTATCATATAGTAAAATATCAAAAGAGGTATCCAAGGGAAATTACCTACTTATCGATGATGGAGAAATTGAATTGCGTGTATTATCAAATGAGGGTACACACTTGATTTGTCAAGCAACAAATCCCGGAACAATTAAGTTTCGAAAAAGTGTTAATATTCCAAATGTATGCATCAATTTACCTTCGCTAACCGAAAAGGATATTAAGTTTATTGAGTTTGCCATTGATAATGATCTGGATTTCATAGCCCATTCGTTCGTTCGCACTAAACAGGATGTTATGGATATAAAAGAAATACTGAAAAAACACAATAGTCCAATAAAAATTATTGCCAAGATAGAAAATCAACAAGGAGTAGATAATATCGATGAAATTCTGGATAATACTTATGGAATAATGGTTGCAAGAGGTGATTTGGGCATTGAAATCCCTGAAGAGAAAATACCTACCATACAGCGATATCTTATCGAAAAATGCATTGAAAGCAAAAAGCCTGTTATAATTGCCACACAGATGCTTCATACTATGATTGAACATCCACGTCCAACCCGTGCTGAGATAAGCGATGTGGCAAGTGCCATATACCAACATGCCGATGCTGTTATGCTGAGTGGTGAAACTGCTTATGGACTTTACCCAGTAGATGCTGTAAAAACCATGACTCGTGTAGCAAATGAGGTTGAAAGCAAATTGGAACCTAATATGGATATTAACCTAACCCGTATCCATAATCAGATCACTGCAACCCTTTCTCGAAGTGCCGTAAAAGCATGCTCTTCCCTACCAATCAAGGCAATTGTGGTAGATACCATGTCGGGTCGCACAGGTCGATATCTATCGGCCTTTAGGGGCAATGTACCCATTTATGCCATGTGCTACAATCAAACAGTAATGCGCCAACTAGCATTATCCTATGGCCTAATGGCCAACTACATGGACCCACATGATTCACGCGACAGCTTCCTCAGCGATGCTATTTCACAATTAGTAGATCAAGAAAAAATATCACCGGAGGATACTGTTCTAGTAATTGGTGGAAGTTTTGGTCCAACAAATGGTGCTTCATTTATGGAGATTAGTCAGGCAAAAAATCTGATGATCAAACATAATTAAGACTATTCTTTGTAGTTTATAGTGATATCGTTAAGGCTTTTTTTAATGATTTTTTCGATTATTAATAGAAATATATTGATGATTTAGAAATTGTTGCGAAGTATATCTAAATGTTTAAAGGATTAACACTGCAATTATTCGGATTGATATTATCCTTAATGTCTTTAGCACAACGAATGCCAGAAATGTATTACCGTGCCCAGGCATTAATGGATCAGGGTCAATCCTTTCAGGCAATCATTTGGCTTGACTCTGCCTTAGTAAAAAGTTCAAACAACCCAAACCTTTGGATAAAAAGAGGTGAAGCCCACTTTCAGTGCAGTGAATTTAAAAAAGCCATTGAAGATTTTAAAAATGCTGAAAAAATTAGAGCTGGCATTGCTTCGATATGGTTAGCAAGGTCATACGCTATGATGAATGATACTTTAAATGCTTTTGCTGAATTAAATCGCCATTTAACTTCACCAGTGAAAGAATTCGAAGCCACAATACTACTGGATACATCATTTAATAAGCTAAAGCAAACCACTGAGTGGAAAAAAATATGGTTAAACGATTGGTACACTCCTTACGAGCGTTTGATTGCAGATGTTGCATATCAGTTCTCACGTAATCGTTGGAACGATGCCATCGATCTTCTGAATCAAAGGATTGAGGGGCGAACAGCACGCCACCAACTTTATGCCATGCGAGGTGAAGCTTATTATAATATAAACAGCTATAGAGCGGCTGAAGCCGACTTTCTCCAAGCCCTCAAAAAAAGTCGTAGAAATCATAGCTATATGGCCTGGTATGCCAAAACCCTGATAGCACAAGGTAAGAGTAAGAAAGCATTAAGTCAACTGAATCGTGCCATCGATCAGTCTGGAGGTGATCCTAAATACTTTGAAATAAGGGCACAGGCTTTTGCAGGAATTTACGACTACACAAACGCAATTTCAGATATTCAACACTACCTCTCCTACTATCCTAATAGGATAAAAGCTATTGAACTTTTTGCAGTATTTGCCATGGAATCGGGTCGCAATATTGATGCATTATTTCAACTTGGAAAGCTGATCAAAGCCAATCCCAACGAGCCATTTTACTACTTTCTCCGAGGGAAAATTTATATGAAGTCTCAGAATTGGACTGTAGCTGAGATTGATTTTTCAAAGGCCATATCCCTTGAAATCGACATAGTTGATGCATACATGCATAGAGGACAATGCTATATTAACTTAGGCAATAAAGATGATGCTTGCAGGGATTGGAGAAAAGCTCAAAAACTTGGCAAATTCGAAGCCCAAGAGTTAATATACAAGCATTGTAGATAATTTTTTCAAGTTACTACATTCCCTTATATTTCTACACACAAATAGGTGGTTTTCACAAAATTACTGAGTCGACCTATGAAGCATATCCGCTGATTGTAAAACCTTAGCCTTCAAATTTGGTGATAGTTTGGGATTAACAGCAAGCCATTTATCCACTATTTCTCGTGCCTCTGGAGATGAGTGACCACCAAGTATGGCATCGAGCCAACTTTTTGGGAAAAAGATATCACCGGTACTTTGCACTTCGGGAAGAAGATTGAGCATTGGCTCAATAAACTGCAGACTAAAATCACTTCTAAGTGGATGATGTAGTAATCTTATTCCCTCAGCAGTCCATGGTTCTGGCTTTCGATTTTCGGCAACTTTTAGGCTTTCAACAAAAACCATTCGTTCGCTGGGTTTATTGGAAGCTGCAGGCAATATATACTTGAATCTACTAAGCCTTTCAGGATTACTAATTCGCTCTGCTTCACCATTTGAAATAGTATCAAACAATTCAGGTTTGCGAATCATCAGTTCTAATGCAAGTTTAGTTCTATCCGATTCGTTTAAAGAAATACCTAGAATCTCTTCATCAACCCATGCTGTGTAAAGCCTGCTAAGCGATTCAGATGAAATGAAAATACTTATAAGTGTGGACAATACTGTTCTTTTTTGATCTTTCGATAATTCACTTCTCAGCAATCCCCAAAATACTTCTTCAACCTCAATGGCTCGATCCTCTCTCCTATTACCATCTGTAAAATTCCACCATAATGTAAAAAAAGTATCAAGCAGATAATTCCTAATTTGCGGTTCTGACTCCTTTTTAATAGATTTTAAAATAAGGTCGAAATAGATATCCCTATCTACAAGATTTTCTAGAAACATCTCAAACAGCGATACATGAATCGATGCTCTTGCCAAAGGATTCTCGATGCTCGTTAAGTTTTTTAATATCCAACTCAAGCTTACGCTATCTGGCACAAAGCAGCCGTAGCCCATGCCATTGGAATTCAGAATAATACCATTCGAAATATCCTTAATACCATCAATTTTTACTATTGTTGGAAGCTTTTCTATTTGAATTTCTATCAATACATCAGAATTGTCATCATTTGTTGAA
This sequence comes from uncultured Rikenellaceae bacterium, assembly GCA_964509385.1. Lineage (GTDB taxonomy): Bacteria > Bacteroidota > Bacteroidia > Bacteroidales > Tenuifilaceae > MWFE01. The sequence goes on along the minus strand of CAZDXY010000013.1, from coordinate 28,467 downwards.
GTGGTTAATACCATTGGCGGTACAACACTAATTGCATTTAGAAAAAGTTCATAGAATTCTGATTCAGTTTTATAATTCGTTTGTAAATTACTACTAATAATTGGACGCCCCGTTTTGAGAGTCCACGCATTTGACCAATGTTTTAGGTCAATATTAGTATAGCTGTTGAGTATAGTCACCAAATCATCCCATGTGGCATTATCCATGTAAAACATTGATAGGTATTCCCTTACACCATCCCTAAACACCGTTTCGCCCATTTGGAGAACCATTTGTTTCATCATAATAGGCGATTTATGGTAGATTATATCACCGTAAAGTGTACCTGCAAAGAGCATATTTTCAAGCGGTTGAACTATTGGGTTTGCTCCTTTGGTCCTATCAACCGAGTATGAACGGGGATAATGCGATAGCAAAAAAGCTAACTCGTGATTCACCTCAGGGAATTGTGGGTTTACAATCAAGTCTGCCATGTAACCTGCGAATACCTCTTTTAGCCAAACATCATTGAACCACTGCATGGTAACCAAATTTCCAAACCATTGATGAGCAACCTCATGGGCTATTAGATTGGCCTGTCGTAGCTGTTCATTTATTGTTGGGTTTACATCGAGAAGCAACCTCGAATCGCGGTAGAATATTGCTCCGGGATGCTCCATGCCACTATACTGAAATCCAGGGATAAGCACAAAATCAAGTTTCTCAAATGGGTAAGGAATCTGGGTGTACTCCTCAAGCCATTCAAGCGATTGAAAGTGCATGTCGAATATCTTTTCGATATTCCGATTTATCTTCTCCCTATCGGTTTCGCGGTGGAACAAGGAGTACGATTTTCCGTTTCTAGTTTTTTCTATCTCCTCAAACTGCCCAACAGCAAAGGCGAATAGGTAAGTGCTAATGGGTTGTGTTTGCTTAAAGATAAACCGAACAAAATCATCAGCAATGCTTTGCGTTGATAGTCGGGAGCTGTTGGAAACGGCTGTCCATTCCTCTGGTATATCCAAAGATAGGTTAAAAACTGCCTTCATGTCTGGCTGATCAAAGCATGGAAAAACCGTTGATGCCCTGTCTGGTACTAAAAGCGTGTACAAAAATTCCTCGCTACGATTTAGGGAACCATTACCTGCGATAAATTCAAGGGTTAAGCAATTATCGCCTAATTCATTTTCAATCTTTGGAATTATGATATGACCGTTAATAAACCTAAAATAAACATCTTTTCCTTCCTTTAAAATATTGATTATACTTTTGGGATAAGCTCTAAAATCAAGTATTACATCCGATTTTTTTGCAAGGGTAAATTCTATATCAACCTTACCCCGAATGGAATCAAATTGGTTTTCAGGAATTTGAAAGTGTAAATGGTAAGTAACATTTGAAATTATCGATTTACGTTTTTGTGCCAATTCTTGTGATACACCCTCTTCAGGCATTCTCCTACTACACGAAATTGCCACGAAAGATATTAATATAACAATGTATAGGTTTTTCATGATACCATTTTTTTAAAAACTAAATGTAAATTGTATATGAATAAGTCTCACCTTTCTCTTTATCTTTATCTTTTGTACCCTTTGGAAATAAACTATCGTTTGATTTTTCATGGGTTGAAGTGTATGAAATATTTAGGGTTCTTTTTATCAGCTTTAACCTGAATGGAATTTTTAATCTATTGCGTGTAGTTACTCTGAGCCCCCTATTTTTAACCTCCTGATATTTTAACAGTTTTACCAGCCGAATGGCCTCCTCGTCACACCCATATCCTATTCCTTTAATGATTTGTGGATTCGAAACCTCGCCAAACTGGTTTACAGAAAAACTAATCAAAACATCGCCCTGAATGCCCGTTTTAAGAGCCTCTTTGGGGTATTTAAGGTTTTCCTTGAGAAATTCTTTTAAATACTCCTTACCCCCCTCTAGATGAGGTTTTCTGATGAAACTCTTTTTGTTATGATTCTTTTTTATTGTCACAACGTAAACTGCAAGGATGTAATAAGAATAATATAGTTCTTAAATTTTTAAGTAAAATTAAGGAAATATAAGGATTTCACAAATGTTAGATGACCGTTTATAACATCACTCTTTTTATACTTTTTACTATATTTGCAACCACTTACTAAATATTGTTTACAAAAAAATACATATAATCTATAACCATTTATGTTCGAGAATTTAACTGAAAGACTGGAAAGATCATTCAAGCTGATTAAGGGTGAAGGGAAGATCAGCGAGATAAACGTTGCCGAAACTATTAAAGATGTTCGCAAAGCATTACTTGACGCAGATGTTAACTACAAAATAGCCAAGCAGTTTACCGATGATGTAAAACAGAAAGCGCTTGGCATGGATGTTCTTAACTCCCTAAAACCAGGGCAACTTATTGTTAAGGTTGTCCACGATGAGTTGGCTGTATTAATGGGAGGAAAAGCTGAGGATATTAATTTAACAGGAAATCCTTCGGTTATTCTTATTGCTGGACTTCAGGGTTCGGGTAAAACTACGTTCTCTGGAAAACTGGCAAATCACCTAAAAACAAAAAAGGGCAAAAGTCCTTTACTTGTTGCAGGCGACGTCTATCGTCCTGCTGCCATTGAGCAGCTTAAAGTTCTTGGCGAGCAGATAAATGTACCTGTATATACCGTTGAGGGAAGTAAAGAACCTGTTTCTATTGCCCGTGATGCCATAAAGCATGCCAAACAGAATAAGCAAGATGTTGTAATTATTGACACGGCTGGTCGATTGGCCATTGATGAGGAGATGATGAAGGAGGTGGCAGCGATTAAGAAAACTGTTGAGCCACAGGAGATCCTGTTTGTTGTGGATTCAATGACAGGACAAGACGCTGTTAACACAGCCAAGGAATTTAACGACAGACTCAATTTCAATGGCGTTGTGCTAACCAAACTCGATGGTGATACAAGAGGTGGTGCTGCCCTTTCCATTCGTGCAGTGGTTGATAAACCAATAAAGTATGTGAGCACTGGTGAGAAGATGGATGCTCTTGATATCTTTCATCCTGACCGAATGGCTGACCGAATTCTGGGTATGGGTGATGTGGTTTCGCTTGTGGAGCGTGCGCAGGAACAGTACGATGTGGAAGAAGCACGTAAATTACAGAAGAAATTAGCCAAAAACCAGTTCAACTTTAATGACTTCCTATCACAAATTGGTCAGGTTAAAAAGATGGGAAATCTTAAAGACCTAGCTGGTATGGTTCCGGGGATGGGAAAAATGATGAAGAATATCGATGTTGATGATGATGCTTTTAAAGGAGTGGAAGCAATTATCTTTTCAATGACACCCGAAGAGCGTGAGAACCCTGCAATACTTAATGGAAGTCGCCGTAAGCGTTTAGCCGATGGAAGCGGAACAACCATTCAGGATGTAAACCGATTGATTAAGCAGTTCGATGATATGCGAAAGATGATGAAGATGGTTTCAAGCGGTGGGGAAAAAAATCTTAGCCGAATGATGGCAAATATGCCTAGAAGGTAAGGGGAAGACGGAAGTCCGAAGTTTGAGAACTGTGTCCCGAAGTTTCGGGATGAGAACTGAGAAATAACAATAAACTCTAAACACGTAACTCGTAACTAGTAACTCGTAACTAATAGCATATCAAATCAACCAATCAACCAATCAACCAATCATCTAAAATGGAACTACTCGACGGTAAAAAAATAGCTGATCAGATTAAAGCTGAAATAGCAAAAGAAGTATTAAAAATTAAATCCAAAGGGGGTAAAATACCCCATCTAGCCGCAATTTTGGTTGGACATGATGGAGCCAGCGAAACTTATGTGGGACATAAGGAAAAAACTTGCGTTCAGGTTGGGTTTAATAGCACTGTTTTACGATTTGAGGATTCCATAAGCGAAGTTGATTTACTAGATGAAATAAAAAAACTCAACGAAAATACTGATATTGATGGATTCATAGTTCAAATGCCATTGCCAAAGCATATTTCTGATCAAAAGGTAATTCAAGCTATTGATCCCCGAAAGGATGTGGATGGATTTCATCCTGTTAATGTTGGTCGTATGGTCATCGGATTACCTGCGTATATATCTGCAACGCCCGATGGTATTTTAGAGCTGTTAAGAAGATATGAAATTGAAACATCTGGTAAGCATTGTGTAGTTCTGGGACGAAGCAATATTGTTGGCCGACCCATTGCCAATCTTCTATTTCATAAAGGATATCCCGGCGATTGTACTGTAACTATTTGTCATAGCCGTACAAAGAACATCCCAGATATTACCAGAACTGCTGATATCCTTATTGTTGCCCTTGGACAAGCTGAATATGTTACAGCCGATATGGTAAAAGAAGGTGCAGTGGTTATCGATGTTGGTATTACTAGGGTTAAATCTGATCAAACCAAATCAGGCTGGAAACTTCTTGGCGATGTAAAGTTTGATGAGGTTGCCCCTAAATGCAGCTTTATAACACCTGTTCCGGGTGGAGTCGGACCATTAACTATTATTTCGCTTATGACCAATACCTTAAAAGCAGCTAAAAAAGAAATCTACAGTTAACCTTTATTTTTCTAATATGAAAAATCTATTAACCATCTCTCTTCTTTTCGTTTCATTTTTGCTTTACGGAGCAACGATAGACTCGAAGCAAGCATATATAATTGCTGAAAAATTCAATGAGTTAAATAAAGTTGGAAATTCAAAATTAGTTGATACTCCATTTATTATTGAGCATTCCGGAATAAAACTAGCCTATACTTTCATTTTCGAGGATAAAGGATATATTGTAGTTTCAGCTGACGATAGGCTTATTCCAATCGTATCTTACAGTGATGCCGGTATTTACTATATTGATTCACCCTTAGATAATTTGATTAAAGCAGATTTACTTGCTAGATTAAATAATATTGAATATCAGTCAAATGATATCAAAGATAGAATCAAAAATGAGTGGATCGATTTATATTTCAATAAAAAGTCTAGTGCTAAAGTTCAACAATGGCCAGAAGAAGGATCAACATCAACCGGAGGTTGGACTGAAACAAAGTGGCATCAAAATGCACCATACAACCAATTTTGTCCAATTAAAATTAGTTCAGGACAACGATCGGTTGTGGGCTGTCCTGCTACAGCAATGGCACAAATCCTTCATTTTCATAGACAAATCAATGGTACTCAGTTTGATAATACTGATCGTTATTATCATAATTATACGCAGCATTTTTGGATTGATGATGCTTGGGAAACATACGACTTCCTTTCATTTGATAGTTTGAATGTATATCTCGATAGCATAGAATTTAAGTATACCTCAAAAAGCGAATTAAATAACGAAGAAAAAGCAGCACTTTCATTAGCTTCAGCTTTTGCATGTAAAAGCGTTTTTGATCCTGATGGATCTGGTACCTTCAGCGTTAGCCAAGCTTATCAAGCATATCTTAAGTTTGGTTTCAATGATGCTGTTTTGCTCGATTCGGATTATAGCGATGAGCAGATAAGACAAAAAATGATTATTAATATAAAAAATGCGCTACCGGTTCATTTAGCTACAGTTGATCAAAACTGGTACTATGGGCATAACGTAGTGTGTGATGGGTATCGTGATAATGGTTATTTTAGAATTAACTTTGGTTGGGGTGGTACATATGACAACTGGTACAGCCTTCCTGAAGGTTTCCCTTTATCGTTAACAGTTTTTGAGGGTATAGTTGCTGATATTAATGGGGTTACCTATGCAGAGTATCCATTGATATTGCTATGCAATCCTGATGATATTGAAGTAGAACTACTTGGTACTGGAGATTACATCGAAGGAGAAGAAGTTGAGATTACTGTGGGCGAAGCAGAAGGTTATATTTTTACGCATTGGTCTGGTGAAAGTGATGATATTGAATTACTTGTAGATGCCAACTCTCCCACTACATCCTTCATTATGCCTGATAGATCTGTTGAATTAACTGCTAACTTCCAACCCACCTATATAATATCATTTATCGTTAAAGATAATAATCAGAGCATAATCGAGGGGGCAACAATAAGTCTGAATAACATTGAATCTACTATTACAACAAATGAAGAAGGAATTGCAGAGATAAGCCTCCCAAATGATTATTATGAGTATACTGTCACAGCCGATAATTACTATGAATTCTCTGATAGCTTCGTGGTTGATGGATCAAACCAAACAATTACTATCAATTTAACAGCGCTTTACGCAGAAATCTCTAATCTTAATTTTATTAATATCTACCCAAATCCTTTTAGGGATATTTTATCTATTAACAATGCTTATGGAAATTTAAAAATCATAATCTACTCCCCCTTAGGAACTGTAATGAAGCATATAACCTTAACCGAAACCGGGATAACTAATATTCCATTTACAGATCTTAAACCCGGTTACTATGTTATAAGAATAGTTACAAAGGAGGGTATAAATGTTTCAAAGAAATTATTAAAACTATTTTAATCTATCCATAAGATAATCATTATTATAAACTTAAAAAAATTAAAATCTAATAGCAAATACTAAAAATAGAGTTGATTTCATTTAAAAAATATAACGTTAATAATGTTTCTTGACATTAAATGAACCATTTGCATTGGTCAATAAATAAAAAATTGCCAAATTGCGCTGCATTATCGCTTTAATTGAAAATTACTAAACCTAAATTCTAATCATATGTCTGAAACCAAAAAGTTTGTTCCATTTGTTTCTGCAGAAACAAATTTGAAGGAGTTCACGTTAAGAGCGTTGCTCATTGGCTTAGTGATGTCGGTTGTTTTAGGAGCAGCCAATGCTTACTTGGGCCTAAAGGCTGGTATGACCATTGCTGCTGTCTACCCTGCTGCTGTTGTTGGTATGGCAATTCTCAAAATTGTAAAGGGTAGTATACTAGAGGAAAATATTGCGCGTACTGTTGGTGCAATTGGTGAATCTGTAGCCGCTGGAGCCATATTTACTTTACCAGCATTCTTTGTGGCTGGATTATGGGATCCATTTTATACTCCGGGCAATTATTTCACATCAACCATTATCCTAATCGCAGGTGGATTTTTAGGTATAATGTTCGTTGCACTACTTCGAAGGGTTATGGTTGAAAGTACTGAATTACCCTTTCCCGAGAGTGTTGCTGCTGCTGAAATTCACAAGGCTGGGCGAGCAGGAGGTGGTGGATCCAAATTTCTTTTCCAAGCCATGATTGTTGGAGCGGTTGTAAAAATTTTAGCCGAGTTTAAACTATTTGCAACAGCATGGGAAAAGTTCATAGTATGGGGAAAACAGACCATTGCTGGAAGCAATTTTACTGGTCAAGGGGGAATGTTTTTAGGATCGCCTGGTGTAAGCCCTGCATACATAGGTGTTGGTTATATTATTGGCCCTACTTTAGGTGCACTTGCTTTTAGTGGAGGGATAATTGCTTGGGGATTGCTAACCCCGATAATTCTATATTTTATTGGGCCTTCAATGGAATTGGCCGAAACGGCTACATCAGCAGAGTGGTTGGTCGCCGCCAAGGATGTATGGGCTAGAATTGTTCGTCCAATTGCCATTGGTGGTATGCTGGTTGGCGCTGCATATACTCTTTACAAAATGAGGAATAGTTTGATAGAAGGAATTGCACGTTCAATCAGCGATGTAAAAAAAGCTGCAACAGGTGTTCCTGCTGACACCAATAGAATAGAAAAGGACATTAGTTTTACTTTTACCATTATTGGAATTATTGCTGTTGCCATTGTAACCTGGGCAATTACCTTTTTCATTTTTAAAACTGCATTATGGGTCGCAATTGTTGTAGCAATTATGATGACTATCCTGGCATTCTTTTTTGCAGCAGTTTCAGGATATCTTGTTGGGCTGATTGGATCATCAAATAACCCCATCAGCGGATTAACGCTTACCGCGTTATTGCTTACAGCCTTAGTGCTTGTAATTTTGGGAATTGATGGTGGCGATGCAGGTGTTGCCGCTGTACTTGGTGTGGCTGCTATAGTATGCGTTTCAGCAGCTGTTGCTGGCGAAATGCTTCAAGATTTAAAATCGGGACATATACTTGGTGGAACACCATGGAAAATGGAGATTGGGAATATAATTGGTGTTATCGCTTCAGGTGCTGTAATGTTCTTTATACTTACTATTCTTAATGATGGGGACATTGCTCGTGGAAACATTGAAGGATACGTAGGTGGCTTTGGTAGTCAGGAATTGCCTGCACCACAAGCAAGCCTTATGGCTATACTTTCGCGAGGTATTGTTGGTGGCGAAATGGCCTGGCCATTGATTATTGTGGGCATGTTTATGGGTGTTGGCTTTATTCTAATGCAGGTAAAAAGCCCAATGCTTGTGAGTGTTGGTATGTATCTGCCATTAACCACAACTTTTGCCATTTTTACTGGTGGAATTATTAAGGGAATTATGGATATGATATCCAATAAACGCAAGCATAATCAGGCACAGAAACAACGTTCTGAGAACGTGGGAGTGCTTTTAGCATCAGGTCTTATAGCAGGAGAAGCATTAATGGGTCTTGTAGTGGCCATGTTTGCTGTTGGTGGAATATTCTTGTTCGAACTATTCTCTTTCTTCAAAAATCCAGCATTCCTAATTGGGTTTGTAGTAATTATTGTTGTTGCTGTTATTTTAATTCTGGTACCTCTCAGAAATGCTGGAAAACCTGACGATCCCGCTCCTCCTAGTGTAGGACATTAATATTAATTCCAGATAATGAGGGTGTCTCAAAAGCTCACTGTGTGACTCAGTAAAGGACTCTGTGAACCTCTGTGGAATTTTTAATATATTGTGTCACAGTGTATCACAGTGAAAAATTAGAGTTCCACAGAGAAATAAATCTAATTCTATAAGGCTTTTGAGACATCTTCTATTTAAAAACCGTTTGAGTTATGTTAAGTTTTTTTGAGCGTAGGAAGATCCTTAAAAATACAAGTGCACTCGATTTAGTTCCTATTCGAATACAGGCACATAAGGTTGAGGACAATGGCACAATCACTATTCTTGTCCCCAAATTTAAGAATGAGCGGTTTGCCAGTCTCTTTATACCTGCCCGAAGATCAAAATACATCTCAATCCACCTCGATGAGCTGGGTTCTGCAGTTTGGCTAGCTATTGATGGCAAAAAAGATGTTTCAACGATTTGCAAAGAGCTATCCGCAATAATTGGCGAGAAGATTCATCCCGCCGAAGAACGAGTTGTTAAATTCCTCTCGGGGCTTTACCATAATAAACATATCACCTTTAAGCAGCTAGATAGATAACAGTGTCGAAAATGGAACATATAAAAACCCGAAGAATTATATAATCTTCGGGTTTATTCATTCTATAAGATCAAATTAATGGAAAAAGGGATTCGTGGGTTGATTTCTATATAAGTTGAAAGGAATAGTACTCGTAACAGAATTATTGTTATAAAAGAGAAATGATGCCCCTATGCTAGTTTTTTCTGTTATTTTATAATCCAATCCAAATGATACCTGTTGATAATCGCTAGTTCCAATACCTGATTGGAAGGGAGACATATATATTTGATTTTTCCCAAATGCTCCCATGCCATAAATACTCAACTTACTATTAACCAAATACCTCCCATAGGCAAAGGCTTCTGTTGGATTACCCATAACACCCTGTTCGTTTGCTTGATCAATCGGGTAACTATTCATGGGTAAATTACTGAAGTTAGCATATGAAAACTTTCCCCCTGCTACAATTTGTAGTCGTTCTGTAGGTGAAAAAGAGACCATGGGACTTACAAAAGAAGATGAAAAGGAGTTACCTCCTTCAAACGTAGAAAATCCTGATCCTACCTCAAGCGAATACTTGGTTTCGCCGGGTGTAAACCTTTTCCATGGCTCAAAAGAATTTGTATCCAATGTATTTTGATTGAAATAATTTGGATTGAATAGCCTATGTAAATCCCTAATTAATTGAGCATTGACATTTAAATAAAATACTGAAAGGAGCGTTAGAATAAAAAAACCTTTTAAGTATTTCATGGCTTAAACTTTTAAACATTCAATGTATTAAACAACAAAACAAGTGTAAAGTTATACTATAACAACAATCTTTTCAATAAAAAAAAGTTAAAATTCAAATAATATTTATAATAGCATACTGTTATATCATAACTATATTATTGAATATCAAATTCTTGAAAGGATATATAGATGCTTTTGTTTTTAATTTTTATTTTTGATTGTTTTCGTTCAGGAACATCAAACAGTTTATCTTTGTTAATACTAATAGACAAAATATATGAGCAAAATTCCTTTGATAAAGAAGGCTTCAGGTGAAACAGAACCCTTTTCAAAAAAAAAGTTAGAAGGTTCTTTAAAACGGTCTGGTGCTAACGAAGATCTAATTTCATCGATAATTGCTGAAATTATATCATGGCTTAAAGATGGCACATCTACTAAAAAGATCTATACTAAAGCATTTACCCTTCTCAAGAAAAAGAGAAGTTCTATGGCTGCCCGATATAGTCTCAAAAAGGCTATAATGGACCTTGGTCCTACCGGATATCCCTTTGAGCATTTTGTGGGTCAACTTATTAAACAGCAAGGATTCGATGTAGAAATTGGACAGATAATCCAGGGACAATGCATTGATCATGAGGTTGATGTAATTGCAACCTCGGGTAATAAGCAATATCTTGTTGAGTGTAAATTCTATAATAGTCAGGGTAAAAATGCAAATGTCAAAGTTCCACTTTATATCCATTCAAGGGTTAACGATATCGTAAAAAAACGACAATCAATCCCAGAATTTAATAATTTGTCATTTCATGGTATGATAGTTACCAACACTCGCTTTACATCCGATGCCATTGATTACGGAAAGTGTGCAGGTTTGCACTTGGTTAGCTGGGATTATCCAAAAGATCATAGTTTAAAGGATATGATAGAAAAAAACGGAATTTTTCCCATAACAGCCTTAACTTCTCTTAAAAATCTTAATAAAAACAAACTGCTGGAAAAAGGAATTGTACTATGCAGACAGCTGTGCAATCAACCAGAATTACTTGAAGGAATAGGTCTTTCAAAAAAAGATATTAGTAAAGTACTGAACGAAGCTAAAGAATTAATAAACTATAAAGATTAGCTAAAAAATTAATTCAGAATGATTTACAAAAAATGATGAAATCCTTTACCCATTTAATTACTAAAGTATCCTCAAAGTATCGTACTGAGTTCAGTCAAACCCTTGCCAGTCAAGGTTTCAGTAACATTACACCCGACTATTTCATAGTATTAGAATGGCTTTGGGAAGAAGATAATATTAGTATTGGACAACTTGCCAAAAGAACAGAAAAAGATAACGCAAGTTTATCCAGAATACTTGATGGTATGGAGCGTAACGATTTGGTTATAAGGGTTCCCTCAGAAACTGATAAACGTACCTACTTTATTGTTCTAACACAGTACTCTAAGGGCTTAAAAGATAAACTCAGCCAAATTGAGGCAAATATTCTAGAAAAATCGACTCAAGGACTCAATCCAATTGAGGTGAAAGAGTTAATTCGAATGCTCAACCATAGTTTCGAGAAGTTGGATTGATATTATGGGTTTATACTAAAATAGAAAAGGACACTTTAAAAAAAGCATCCTTTTCTATTCCAATAAATCTAATAGTTCTAGGTATTCATTGCACCGCAAACATTAATAACCTGACCGCTAACGTAGCTCGATAACTCAGAGGCAAGAAAAATTGTAGCATTCGCTACATCTTCAGGTGTACCACCACGTTTTAAAGGTATTTTCGAAACCCAATCGTTGCGAACTTCTTCGGGTAACTGGTGTGTCATTTCGGTAATAATAAAGCCGGGAGCTATAGCATTACAGCGAATGTTTCTTGATCCCAATTCCTTTGCAACGGATTTGGTAAAACCAATAATCCCAGCTTTAGAGGCTGAATAGTTTGATTGTCCTGCATTCCCCGATACTCCTACAACAGAACTCATATTGATGATGGAACCCGATTTCTGCTTTAGCATGTATTTCTGAACTGCCTTGGTAAGGTTGAAAACCGATTTAAGGTTAACATTGATAACCAAATCCCATTGCTCTTCGGTCATTCTCATAAGCAGTGTATCGCGTGTTATTCCAGCATTGTTAACAAGAACATCGATTGTTCCAAAATCCTTAGCAATCTCATCGGCAAGAGCCTGTGAAGCCTCAAATTTGCTGGCATCGGAAACATAGCCTTTAGCCTTAACTCCAAGTGCTTTCAGTTCATTCTCAAGGCTTCTAAAGTTTTCATCAGCGCTCATATCGGTAAAGGCAACATTGGCGCCTTCCTTGGCAAATGCTATGGCAATGGCACGACCGATTCCACGAGCTGCACCAGTAATTAATCCAGTTTTTCCTTCGAGTAGTTTCATGGTTGATTCTGTTAATTTGATTAATACTTCCCCGCAAAAGTAGAAAAACAATTTATAATTTAGCTTTTTTATTTCATACAACGATAATGCAGTTAAACTACAACATAGATTTGCTTGAGCAACTCTCACATTCTCTTGAAGGAGAATTATTTTGGGACAAATCGACACGTTTACAATATTCTACTGATGCTTCGACCTACCGTGAGATTCCTGATGCTGTTGCCTTGCCAAAAGGCAAATCGGATTTGGTTAAACTGATCGAATTTGCAATCAAAAATTCAATTCCCTTAATACCACGAGCAGCTGGAACTTCTCTAGCTGGACAAGTTGTGGGAAAGGGTATTGTTGTTGATATATCAAAATACTGGAATAGGATATTGGAAGTAAACACTGAAGAAAAATGGGTAAGAGTTGAACCTGGCGTTATTCTTGATGAACTAAACCTCTTTCTTAAACAATACGGACTTTTTTTCGGTCCCGAAACATCAACTTCAAACCGCTGCATGATTGCAGGCATGGTGAGCAACAATTCCTGTGGTTCTCATTCATTAATTTACGGTAGTACCCGCGATCATACCATCGCTGTTAAAATGATTCTGGATGATGGCAACGAATACGAATTTGGTCCTCTTTCGGAAGATGATTTTAGGTTAAAGCAAAAACTGAATAATCGCGAGGGTAAAATATACATTAAATTATTTGAAATTCTTTCAAATATTGATAATCAACAAGAGATAATAGATCAGTTTCCTGACCCAAATATCAAAAGAAGAAATACTGGTTATGCATTGGACTTACTTCTTGATAACAAGTTATTTGGTAATAGCAATAACCATTTCAATATTTGTAATCTAGTTGCAGGATCTGAGGGTACTTTAGGTTTTATTACCGAGGTAAAACTAAACCTTGTTCCCCTCCCACCCTCCGAAAAAACTTTGGTTTGTGTTCATCTTAAAAAAAGGGAAGATGCTTTCCGGGCAAATCTTATTGCATTAAAGTATAAACCGGGTGCTGTTGAATTAATGGATAACCATATACTTGAATGTACAAAGGGTAATATTGAACAGCAAAAGAACAGGTTTTTTATTCAGGGCGACCCTGGAGCCATTCTTATCGTTGAATTTGCCAAACAATCGCAGGAAGAAATAAACGCGCTTGCACAAGAAATGGTAAGTGATATGCGAACACAAGGCTATGGCTATCATTTCCCTGTAATTCGCAATAATGACATTAATAAGGTTTGGGCTTTAAGAAAGTCAGGTTTGGGAGTTCTTTCAAATATCGAGGGAGATGCCAAACCTGTATCACTAGTTGAAGATACGGCGGTACCCGTTGAAAAACTACCTGACTACATGGATGAATTTTCCAGAATTATCAGTAGTCATAATCTCGATTGTGTTTATCATGCCCACATTGGCAGCGGAGAGTTGCATTTACGCCCTGTGCTAAACTTAAAGGATGCCAAAGATGTTGAACTATTTAGAATTATTGCCTATGAGGTAGCCCATTTAGTTAAGAAATATCGTGGTTCGTTAAGTGGCGAGCATGGCGATGGTCGACTTCGCAGTGAACTTATTCCGATAATGGTGGGTGAAAAGGTTTATCAACTTATGAGAGAGGTCAAAGCCATTTGGGACCCAAACGGAATTTTTAATCCAGGGAAAATTGTTGACTCCCCAAGATTGAATACTTCGTTAAGATATGAGGTTGGTAAGCAACCAAGAATTTTAAAAACCATTTTTAATTTTAATAAGGATGGAGGAATCCTTAGAGCAATTGAAAAATGCAATGGTTCAGGCGATTGCCGCAAGACTGAATTAGCGGGAGGAACAATGTGCCCTAGCTATATGGCAACTCGAAATGAATGGAGCACAACCCGCGCTAGGGCAAATATCTTAAGAGAATTTCTGTCCAATAGTGAAAAATCTAATCCATTTAATCATAAGGAGATATATGATATTCTTGACCTATGCCTTTCGTGCAAAGGATGTAAAAACGAATGTCCTTCGAGCGTGGATATGGCAATGCTTAAAGCTGAATTCCTATTCCATTGGTACAAGGATAATGGTATTCCATTTCGAAGTAGAATGATTGCCAGTATAACCCGAATAAATGCCATTGGCAGCCTTTTTCCGGCTCTAACAAACTTTTTTCTTACAAACCCTCTAACCAAATCAATCATTGCTAAATCATTAGGATTTGCACCTCAGCGCCAATTGCCATTTATAAACAAGATTACTCTCAAAAAATGGCATAAGAAGTATTCTGAAAAAAACAAGTATCCCAAGAGGGTTTACCTCTTAGCCGATGAGTTTACCAACTACAATGATTCACATATTGGTGTTAAAGCCATAAAATTGCTCAATAAGTTGGGATATCAGGTACTTATTCCCGATATTTTTGAGAGTGGTAGAACATACATTTCCAAGGGTCTGCTTAATACGGCAAGGAGAATTGCCAACAGAAATATTGATATCCTTAGTGAGATTATTTCAGAAAATATACCATTAATTGGAATAGAACCTTCGGCTATTCTTAGTTTTCGCGATGAATACCCAGTTTTAGTAATGGAAGAGAAAAGGGATAAAGCAATAAGCTTAGCAAAACATTGCATGCTGTTTGATGAGTTTTTTAATCGTGAAGTAGATTTAGGTAATATTACAAGAGATAAGTTTACCAGTGAAATAAGATCATTAAAGTTACACGGACACTGCCAGCAAAAAGCTGTTGCATCAACTAAATCGACTATTGCCATGCTTTCATTCCCAGAAAATTATAATGTAGTTGAAATACCCAGTGGGTGCTGTGGAATGGCAGGGGCTTTTGGATTTGAAAAGGAACATTTTGAACTTTCAATGAAAGTAGGCGAGCTGGTTCTTTTTCCAGAAATAAGGAAATCAGCGGATGATGTATTGATAGTGGCATCCGGAACAAGTTGCAGAAATCAGATTAAAGATGGAACGGGAATAACAAGTTTGCACCCCATTGAGGTAATATGGGATGCATTAAAAAAGGAATACAGTCTGGATTTAAACTTTAATACCCAAAACTAATACATCATCAACCTGATATGTATCGCCTTTCCACTTATCAAATAGTTGTTCCAAAGCAATCCCTTGAGTTTCTAAAGGCAGATTTTTATTCTCAATAATAAAATTCTTTAACCTGAAAAGCTGAAATTTCTTTCCTTGTTCACCACCAAATTGATCAATTATTCCATCGGAAAACAAATATAGTGTTGAATCCTTTTTCAAATTAATAATTTGATTAGTAAATGATTTCATAACCAAATGGTAAGAGATAGGCATCCTGTCCGAGTATATTTCAATCAATTCCTGCTCTTCATCATCATTTTTCTGTGAAATAAGTATACAACTATTTGCCCCTGAATAGTTAAGGGTCTTTTCCTTATCATTGATTATGCATAATGAAAGATCCATACCGTCTCCTGTATCAGTATAGTCACCGGTTTGGTGTAGCACAGAAATAATGTTTTGCCTCAAATGATTAAGCGCTTTTTCTGGCTCAAGTATACCTCTTTGAGTAATAACTTCATTAAGCATTAATACGCCTAACATGCTCATAAATCCACCGGGTACCCCATGCCCTGTACAGTCCACCGTAGCAACTATTCTATTATCACCAACTCGAGTAGCCCAGTAAAAATCGCCGCTAACAATACTTTTAGGTCTATTGAATATGAGAAACTCCGAAAACAAATCTCTAATTTGATCCTGCATAGGAAGTACAGCTTGCTGTATACGCTTTGCATACATGATTGAGTCGGTAATTTCTTTTGTTTGATATGCTAGCAGGTCTTTCTGTTTCTCAATTTCTTCATTTTTCTCCTGAAGTTCCCATGCTAAATTGGCTAGCGCGTTTCGTTGATTCTCAAGTTCATTATGTTGAGACGATATCTCTTCATTTTTTTCCTGTAACTGCTTGTTCTGCTCCGTAAGCACTTCTGATGTGGCAATTATCTCTTCGTTGGCTTGTCTAAGCCTTTCAGCTTGTTGTTGAATTTCAGTAGTTCTAATTGATACCATTTCTTCCAGTTCTCTCTTATTTTTTTTCAAATTTGATTCTCTCAATAGGATAATCCCAATTATAAATCCAATAATAAGCAAGATTTCAAAAACTATAAACCACCAAGTTTTCCAAAAGGGATTTTTAATACTAACTGTAAACTCATCTCCCTTCTCATTCCATATTCCATCTGGGTTAGAAGCAATAACCATGAATTTGTATTTACCGGGTTTCAAATTAGTATAGGACACAAATCGTTGATTTTCGATAGGTTCAACCCATGAAGATTCAAAACCTTCCAGTCTATATTTATAATTATTTCTTTTAGAATAACTGTAATGTAATGCTGTAAAATAAAAAGAAATATTATTTTTATTATATTCTAATTCAATAAAATCCATATTGAGAAGGTTGATAACCTCTTCTTTCTGCTCATCAAATTTTGCATTCTTATTTACAATTCTTAATTCAGTTATATATACCTCAGGAGGGTAAGGATTGTCATTAATGTTATTGGGGTTTATTACATTAAAATTGTTAATACCTCCAAAAAAGAGTAAACCCGATTTTGTTTTGAAATAAGCCCCTTCGGAAAATTCGTTGTTCTGGAGGCCATCAGACTTGAAGTAATTATTGAAATGTATTTTATCGATTGTGTTTGGATTAAAGCGAGACAATCCATTATTAGTGCTAACCCAAAGATCACCAAAATTATCTTCCAGTATACCATAAATGACATCGTTTGGCAAACCATCATAAGATCTTAGTGCTGTAAATGTCTCATTTTCATAGTTAAAAAGATTAATTCCTTCATCGGTTCCAATCCATAAACGATTGTTTTTATCATGGTGTAAGCAATAGATCCGGTTAGAGCTAATGGTTGTTGTGTCATTGAAATCATTTTTGAATTGACGTACTATACCTGTTTCTCTATCAAAAAGATTAAGACCCTCTCCGCTTGTACCAACCCAGAAATTATTATAATTATCTTCATACATAATCATTATTCTATCCTGCGATAATGTCGCTTTCGGTTTGCCAGGGTTAGGAACATAATTTATAAAAATATCTTTTTCTTGATCATATTTGCACAATCCATTGGCTAAAGTTGCAATCCATAGGATATTGTTTTTATCAATAAAAAGATTCCGTAATTTATTATCGGGTAGGGAGTTAATTTCTTTAGGGTTGTGTACAAAAGTTGTAAATGATTTTTTCAATGGATTATATTTGGATAACCCATTATAAGTTGAAATCCAAATGTTATGATCTTTATCTTGAACAATTGATGTAACGTAATTATCTACTAAGGAATTTTTATCCAACGCTTGATTTCTAAAATGAGTAAAACCTTCACTTTCAATATCAAACACTACAAGTCCTTCCCCAAAAGTTCCTATCCAAATCATTCCCTGATTATCCTCAAAAATTGATCTAATAATCGAGGAGGGTAAGCTTAATGGATCTCCTGGCTGATTATGATAATTAGTAAACTTCCTATGTTTTCTGTCAAACTTGTTAATTCCATGGTTGTACGTTCCAATCCAAACTATTCCTGTTCTATCTTCATATATTGTTCGTATTAAGTTACTGCTTATACTTCTATTATCGGAAATATTATATGAATAAGTATTAAAATGTTTTGTTTTAGGATTGTACTTTTGAAGTCCACCATAACTGCCTATCCATATCATGCCGTCGTCATCCTGATATAAATCATGAACCGTATTGCTAGCTAATCCCATTTTATTTACGTTATGAGTCAAGATATCAAAGGTTTTTTTATCCCTATTGAATTTAATCAATCCATTTTCATCTGTTGCAATCCATAGATCACCTTCATTATCTTCCATAAAACGTCTTACTACCCCGATGTTATGAAGCTTTCCATTTTTATCAAATACTGTGATGGAAATGAAGTTATCGTCATTTGGATTATAATAACAAAACCCTTTATTGGTACCAACATAAAGTGTCTGATTGGAATCAAAATATAAGGATCTTATTACATTATCGGGTAATATATCGGAATTTTCAGGGATGTTTTTATAAACCTTAAACTTTTCCGTTTTGGGGTCGAAAAGGTTTAACCCTTCTTCAGCTGTTCCCACCCAAATTTTCCCAGATGGATCTTCGCACAAAGCCATTACTCTATTAAAACTCAAACTCTCATGATCATTGGGATTGTGCTTATATGCAAAAAAAGTTTCTGTTATATGATCATATTTTACCAACCCACCTCCAATAGTACCAATCCAAATATTGTTTTCTTTATCTTCAATTAAAGAGATAACTCGATTATTTGATAAAGTCCTCTTATTATAAGGATTAAATTTGAACACCTTGAAATTATAACCATCATAGCGGTTTAATCCATCATCTGTACCAAACCACATGAATCCTTTATGATCCTGTAAAATTGAGTATATAGTACCCTGCGATAAACCATCTTCAACAGATATCCTATCAAATTCAATGGCATCTCTTTGAGCATAAGCGTTTATGCTCGCTAAAAAGCAAGTTAGAATAATAATTTTATGCAAAATCTTATTATTCATACCAATAAGTGATACTTTATTTCAGGTTTACTTTAAAGCATTTAATAATGATATGCCAATATCAGCTGGTGAATCTACCACATAGATTCCGCATTGACGTATTATTTCCATTTTAGCTGATGCAGTATCCTCTGCTCCACCAATAATTGCACCTGCATGTCCCATTCTTCTTCCTTTTGGGGCTGTTTTACCTGCGATAAAACCAACCACAGGTTTCTTAACATTATCCTTTATCCATCGGGCAGCTTCAGTTTCCATACCTCCACCAATTTCTCCTATCATTACAATACCTTTTGTTTCAGAATCTGAATTGAAAAGTTTAATCGCATCCAACGTGGTTGTACCCACTATTGGATCACCACCTATTCCAATGCAAGTACTTTGACCCAGACCGCATTTAGTAAGCTGATCAACAGCTTCGTAAGTGAGAGTACCTGATCTTGAAACTACTCCTATACAACCTTTTTTATGGATGAAACCGGGCATTATACCAACTTTTGCTTCATCGGGAGTTATTATTCCAGGGCAATTGGGACCAATTAACCTAACGTTAGGATTATTTTCAAGATAATGTTTAACTCTTACCATATCAGCAATTGGAATTCCTTCTGTAATGCATACAATTACTCTAATTCCACCATCAATTGCTTCAAATATTGCATCAGCAGCATAAGAAGGAGGTACAAATATTACCGAAACATCAGCACCAGTTTCATAAACACCCTGTGAAACTGTATCAAAAACGGGTAGCTGCAAATGCTTCTGTCCTCCTTTACCGGGTGTAACTCCACAGACTACATTTGTTCCGTATTCGAGCATTTGGGTTGCATGAAATGTACCTTCACTCCCTGTAAAACCCTGAACTAAAATGCGAGATTTTTTATCAACTAGTACACTCATTATTTTTAGATTATGCAATTTATCAACATCAAACCTAACTATTTTTTTTTAAAAATTACATAAATTATTGACCAATAGAATATATTATTTTAAAAATTCATAAAAGCAAAATGCTATAGCTTCAAGCTACTTAGTCAATAATCTTTTTCCTGAATATTATTATTAAAAAACAAATTTTTCATCTTAAAATGCATAGCATTTTTTTTTAGTATAAAAACATGTTCTTTACCATAAAAAGCAATTCATTTTAAATAATTATATTTCAAATTATAAGCACTTTAAATATATTATTTCATTAATATTATACATTAATAAAACTCTTTGATTTGTTTCACAGGTTTGAATCAACTTGTTTTTATTGTAACTTGTTTCTCCAAAAAAAACTATTTTTTGATAAAATTAATACAACTATGGAGAAAATCAGCCTAAAACTTGAAAATCTGGGGAAAATATTCCCCGACAACTGGAGTGAAGAGCAAAGGGCAAAAGGGAAAACGATTTTCCTTAAACGACTTGCCGAATTAGCTCACAAGCATTATAGCGGAAAGATACAGGTTGTACCTAAGGTTCCTGTTCCTGGATTTAACTGGTTTAACGTTTGGTATACACCTGGTGTATCGAAGGTTTCGACCACCATACGTGACAATAACGAAGCTTCGTTTGAACTCACCAATCGAGGCAATCTAGTGGCGGTAGTGAGCGACTCAACCCGTGTACTCGGAGATGGCGACTGCACCCCTCCTGGTGGACTGGGCGTAATGGAAGGTAAAGCATTTCTAATGAAATATTTAGGCGGTGTTGATGGTGTTGCTCTTTGCGTTGATAGCAGAGGAAAGGATGGGAAAAACGATCCTGATAAAATCATCGATTTCGTTAAGATGTGCCAGCATAGCTTTGGTGCAATTAACCTGGAGGATATTTCACAACCCAATTGCTATAAGGTTCTCGATGTGCTCCGTGAAGAGTGCGATATCCCTGTTTGGCACGACGATGCTCAGGGAACAGCCTGTGTTACCCTTGCCGGATTAATCAATGCCCTTAAATTGGCTGGGAAAAAATTATCCAATGCAAAAATTGTTTACTACGGAGCAGGTGCTTCAAATACCACCATTGCCCGGTTGATTATTGCTGATGGAGGTGATCCAAAGAAGATGATTCTATTCGACACAAAAGGAACATTACATATTGGTCGTGAGGATATTAAATCAGATCCACGGTTCTACAGAAAATGGGAACTCTGCGAAAGCACCAATCCAAATAAAGTGCTCACCATGGAGGAAGCCATGAAGGGTGCCGATGTGCTGATTACACTCTCAACGCCAGGTCCTGATACCATTAAAAAGGAGTGGGTAAGTGCAATGGCCGAAAAATCAATTGTTTTTGCCTGTGCTAATCCAGTTCCTGAAATTTACCCATACGCCGCTAAAGAGGCTGGTGCCTTTATAGTTGCCACCGGAAGGGGCGACTTTCCCAATCAGGTGAATAACTCGCTTGGTTTTCCGGGTATCCTAAAGGGAGCATTAATAGTTCGTGCACAGAAGATTACCGATACCATGGCCATTACTGCAGCACATTCCTTGGCAAATTACGCCGAAAAACGTGGCATAAACCCCGAGAATATCACTCCTACCATGGAAGAAGCCGATGTGTTCCCCGTGGAAGCGGCCGATGTGGCAATGCAAGCCATTAAAGATGGGGTTGCCAGACATAAGGTTACTTGGGAAGAAGCCTACAACATTGCTAAAAAGGATATCGAGTACTCAAGATCTTTAACCAAATCGCTATGTGATACTGATTTCATTAACAATCCTCCTGATGGGATGCTTGATGATGCGCTTAGCTTTACCATTAAGCAGATAGAGGGATAGGATAACTTCCTCTTATTCAATAAAAAACCTCCCAAACTTATGATTTGGGAGGTTTTTTATTAATAGGCTTATCTAGGATGTAGTCGGTGTAGATATTGCCCATCGATCGGAAGATATTCTCCACCGCGCTTTTATTCAACTTGTTGAATTGATCAATAAGCATGCGAACTGATTCTCGGGAGGTTTTATCGTCGTATGGACAAAGGCTCAATTCCTGAGGAAAGCCGAGGTGCTCCGAGTACTTTCTCAATTCATTATCGTGTACCATTATTAACGGACGAATTACATAGATCTCACCATCAAACATACTTAACTTAGGAGGGATTGAACTTATAGACGAATGATGAATCATGTTTAGCAAAAGAGTTTCAACGGCATCGTTCAGGTGATGGCCTAACGCTATTTTGTTACACTCTCTCCGACGTGCCATTTTAAAAAGGGCTTTGCGCCTTTTCCAGCTGCAAATGAAACAGGCGGGTTGTCGCCCCTGAGGGCGATAATCAACGGTAATGCTCTCGAAATGAAGGGGAACACTATTCTCTTCACAGTATTTCTTCATAAAGTCAGTATCCGCTTCGTAGGGCATATCCGATGCCACTACATGGCATGCCTCAATCCTGAACTTCTCGGGCATGGAATGGTTTAGGTTAACTAACAAATCAAGCAGCGCATAGCTATCCTTCCCACCCGATAAACCAACAAGTACCCCATCGCCCTGTTCAATAAGGTTGTAATCGTAGATTGCCTTCTTGGTTTTGGCTTCCAATTTCTTTACTATGTAGGCGCTGCGATTCATTATTTCAGGTTTAGTAAAGATTTACTTAATAATTTCGCCCATTAGATCATAATCCTCTGCCGATTTTATCAAACATTTAACAATATCGCCTGGTACAAGTTTACTTCCATGGGGTTTGACAAAGATTACTTCCTGATCAACTTCGGGTGAATCGAACTCTGTTCGCCCAATAAAGTAACCTCCCTCTTCCCTATCGATAATAACCTTAAGCACTTTTCCTATCCGTTTCTGATTGTTTTCGAACGAAATTTCTTGCTGTAACTCCATGATCTGCTGTGCTCTTTGCTGCTTAATGTCCAAAAGCACATCGTCAGTTAGGGTTGCAGAGTGTGTTCCCTCCTCGTGGGAGTATGTAAATACACCAAGCCTATCGAATTTAAAGTTCTTCACAAAGTCTACAAGCTCTTCAAAATCTTGTTGTATTTCCCCGGGATGCCCAACTAAGAGCGTTGTTCTGATGGCAATATCTGGTATTTCTCTTCTTATCCTCCCTATCAGTTCAATTGTTTGCTTCTTATTTATTCCTCTGCGCATGGCCTTTAGCATCCTATCGCTAATGTGCTGAAAGGGAATATCGAGGTATTTACAGACCTTAGGATTCTCTCCCATTACCTTTAGCAACTCAAGTGGGAAACCAGAGGGGTAAGTATAATGTATTCTGATCCAATTTATTCCATCAATTTCTGAAAGTTTACCTACTAATTCGGACAATCTTCTCTCGCCGTAGATATCCTTGCCGTAAAAGGTTGAATCCTGAGCAATCAGGATTAACTCCTTTACACCCTCCTTTGCAAGCCATTGTGCTTCATCAACCAGTTCGGGAATTGATTTTGATATGTGCTTTCCACGAATAAGAGGAATTGCGCAGAACGAGCAACCCCAAGAACAACCCTCCGAGATTTTTAAGTAAGCGTAGTGCTTTGGGGTGGATATTATACGTCTGTTGGCATATGAAAAAGAATACGAAGTATTCAGCGATTGGAGAATATCGGCTAACTGGTCAACCCCAAAATATCCATCAACATCGGGTATTTCATGTTGTAGCTCAGCCTTGTATCGCTGAGAGAGGCATCCCATCACGAAAACCTTCGATATTAAACCTTTACGCTTTGCCTCAACGAAACTTAGAATGGTATCAATGGATTCCTCCTTGGCATCGGCAATAAATCCACAAGTATTGATAATAGCAACGTCAACGCTTGGATCATTAGAATCAATTACCACTTTCCACCCATTGATATCCAACTGCTTCATAAGGTACTCCGAATCGACAACGTTCTTTGAGCACCCAAGGGTTACCATATTGATTTTCTTATTCTTTTGCTCCATTGAACTTAAAAGTTGAGATGAAAAGTAGAAATACTAGTTGTATATAACCTCTAAACTATAACTTACATATTATCAATGGATTAATAATCCTTTGTGTTATTACTATCACTTTTCTACTTAACGGCTCTTTTTATATACCTCTCCCCATTAACCGTAATAACTTTAATAAGGTAGACACCATTCAACAAACTACCTGTATTTAATATAATTGAATCAGAACCTTCACATTTTTGTTCAATGATTTTTTTGCCCAATAAATCAAAGACCTCAATTATCTCTATTCCGTGGATGTAGGTAACTTCTATGAACTGTTTGAAAGGATTGGGGTATAGTACTATAGGTTCATTTTTCTGGAATAAATCGTTTGATATTTTTGCAAACTCAACCTTAACGTCCACATCATTTTGAATATTGACAATTTGAAACGTTGAATCCTTAAGCGACTGAGAGATACCATTTAGGTACCAATCGTAAACTTCGCTACCAGTACTGGGATGGGCTGTAAATATAACCTCTATCCCCTCTTCCACTAAGTCACCTGAAACGATGGGTATCCCTTCAACAACAGCCGATATAAAGCCATCCCCATTTCCATCGTTAACGCTAAATATAACCTCAAACATAGTGGGTTGTATAAAGTAATCCTCATCGAAGAGCTGCATGGTTATACAGTGAACTGCTCCCTCCCAATGAATAATGGAATTACAGTTTATTCCGACAATGGTGTGATTTGGGAGCAAATCATGATAAATGGTCATAGCAATTTCATCGTTGGGATGATTATAAACAGGAATGATTACTTTATTGTTGATAATCAATGAGTTTGCATAGGTTTTCCAGTTGTCGGCCATGGGTAATCGTGCAATATGATAGGGTTTTCCATTAGGTGCAACAAGTTCTGCTATTCTATTGTAGTTATTCTCCAAAGTATCGTAGTTAGGACCAGAACCTTGTTCAACGGACGAAATAACCATTATGGTGTCGTTTAGTAACTTCATCTGCATGTCGATATGCCCCCAGTAATCGCTATGCTGAGCCGAAACGGTTACAATTCTTTCAATTCCCATGTATTTATGAAGAACACTATCAATGGTATCGCGAGGTACAGATGGGTTGTTAGTGTATAACCTATCGGTTGCAAAGAGTGTTCTTTGTCCGTCAATCATAAAGTTTCCACCACAAAGTATCCAGGAAATCTGGCAGCTCTGTAAACCCCAAATATTTGCGAGATTAGTTGGTAGATCCTCATCTAGTCCGCTGTTTGCAAGATCGTCAAAATCCATAAAAACCACTCCGCTATCGGACATAATAGATAGAGGGCCATGATCTCTGATCCACATCCTTTCGCATGGTACGTGAACGTACGAAATATTATTATCAGGCACTCCATCATCACCCAAAAGATTTCGCATTATATTCTCTTCTCCCAGGTCTCTAACCACAAGGATTACTTCAGCTGCACTCTGGCATTCATAGATTAAGTTTGAGTATAGAGGCCAAATATTACTATTGAAATTCCACTCTATTAGCACAGCTTTCGATGGGAAATACTCTGGTGGTGTAAATGGGTTAACTGGCTGACTGAAAACTAACAAGAAGCAAGAAAAGATAAAGCAGATAAGAAAAGATAATTTTTTCATTTAAATTCAACCATAAATAGTTAAGAGAATAAACTTTCAACGAATTGAAATCGGTCAAAAATCTGAAGATCACTAACCTTCTCTCCCACACCAATGTACTTAACAGGAATTTTAAACTGATCGGAAATACCGAGAACCACACCACCTTTTGCAGTGCCATCGAGCTTTGTTAGCGCTAATGCTGTTACTTCAGTAGCTTTTGTGAACTGCTTAGCCTGCTCAAAAGCATTTTGTCCTGTGCTACCATCAAGAATAAGTAGCACCTCATGGGGGGCTAATGGAATTACTTTTTGCATAACTCGTTTGATCTTTGATAGCTCATTCATTAGGTTTTGCTTATTATGCAATCTTCCTGCCGTATCAACTATAACAATATCTGATTTGTTTTTTACCGCTGAATTAAGTGTATCAAAAGCAACTGAAGCAGGATCGGACCCCATAGCCTGCTTAACAATAGGAACGCCAACTCGATCGGCCCAAATACTTAATTGGTCAGTTGCGGCAGCTCGGAAAGTATCAGCAGCACCCAGATAAACGGATTTTCCCATCTCTTTAAACAAATACGCTAACTTTCCGATTGTAGTGGTTTTCCCAACACCATTAACCCCAACTACCATTATTACGTAGGGCATGCCATCGACTGTAGAGATACTAATTTCTTTATCAGAATTGTCATTCTGAGCCAACAATGCTGCTATTTCATCTTTAAGTATAATATTTAATTCATTAACATTTAAATATTTATCTTTAGCAACTCGTTTCTCAATACGTTCAATTATTCGAAGAGTTGTTTCAACTCCCACATCCGAACTAATTAGAACCTCTTCAAGGTCATCAAGAATATCATCATTAACGGTTGATTTACCAGCAACAACTCTAGATAATTTTTTAAAGAGGCTTTCCTTTGTTTTTTCGAGACCCTTTTCCAAAGACTCTTTATCCTTTTTCGAAAATATACCTAGCATTCCCATATTTTGAGTATTATTTTAAATCAAAACTATGCAAATTAACAAAAAAGCTTCCTATTTACAAGGAAGCTTCTCAGCAAATATCATTTATAAAAAGAATTCTATAATTTTCCTTGGAAAAAATCCTTAACAGCTTGGTTAGGAATCATTTCTTCTTTAAAAGCATAAGCGCCTGTTTTTGTTGATTTCACCATCTTAATGCACTTGGTGTTTACTCTTCCTGCGCCCCTTTGCAGTGTTGCTACTACTTTCTTAGCCATGATAGTATAATTTATTTAATTTCGCGGTGTAATGTTACTTTTTGCAAAACAGGATTGTACTTCTTTAACTCCATCCTTTCGGGTTTGTTCTTCTTATTCTTAGTGGTAATATATCTAGATGTACCTGGCATGCCTGATTCTTTATGTTCAGTACATTCTAGTATAACTTGAACCCTGTTACCTTTCTTTGCCATTTCAATAATCTTTAATAGATGTTAATTAGACCTTTGCCTTGTGCTTCTTTAAGAGCCCTTTTTAGTCCATTCTTGTTAATAGTACGGATACCTGCAGCCGAAACCTTAAGGGTTACCCAACGATTTTCTTCTTCGAGAAAAAACTTTTTGTTAACCAAATTTGGGTAAAATCTTCTTTTGGTTTTCTTATTTGAATGGGAAACGTTATTTCCAACCATCATCCGTTTTCCTGTAATTTGACAGATTTTCGACATTGCTCCTTATATTTTTTCAGTTATAAAAGGTTTTTTAAAACAGTGCGCAAAAGTCGCAATTATTAATTAAAAATCAAAGTTTTTAGACAATTTTTTCAATTAAAACTAATTTTTGACAATAATTCCTGTTTATCCTGGGAATATTAACATGGGTACATCTGCTTCTAAAAGCATTTTTCTTGTAAGAGATGGATTGAATATTCGTGATAGTAAATTTCTCTTATACATTGTAATAGCAAAAAGATCTATGTTTCTACCTGATATAAAGCCTTTAAATGTATCAACACTATCTTTTCCTTTTACAAATTCAAAATCAATATTTGCCTTCTTGACAACTTTTTTTGTGTAATCTTTGAGGCTATTCATTTTTGCTTTTATAATTGAATTTTCTGGTTCTTCTGAAACATTAGCGCATATAATATTAACCTTAAAAGCTGATACAATAATTGCTAACTTTCTTATTGCAATGTAATCATTATCGTCAAGTCTTGTTGCATAAAGAATAGTTTTAACTTCGCTAATATCTTTAAGTTCTGCTTTTTCTGGTATAACAAGTAAAGGAATATTAGTTTCTTTTACCACTTCAGTGGCAACATTTCCAACCAATTCTGAACTTCTAAAACCTTCACTTTTAGTACCCATTACCAGTAATCCAGGCTTGTATCTGCGACAGGTATCAATTATGCCATAACTGGCAAAACCCTCTCGAAGCGTATATCCAATCTTAAGTGATTTCATACCATTCTCATCAGCAAATTTCCTTATGAGAGAAAAGAATTTGATTAACCGCTCCTTAGCATTTTTTTGGAGTACATGAAAACTTATATCAACATCAATTTGAATGCTAGCAGCATCTGTAAATGGTATCATATCTACAATGGGTGAATTGAAAACGTGCAATAATTTTAACTCAGCACCATAAACATGGGCAATCTTTAATGCGAAGTATGCTGCATTTTTAGAATGTTCTGTAAAATCAAGTGGTACAAGTATTCTACGTACTTGCTGATCACCTTTTCCCGGATGATTTAACAAAGTTAGTAGTTTAATGGCTCTCTCTGCATCCGATTCCCTTATTTGAACCTTTACATTGTCTGACACGTTGGGTTGCACAAGGTTCACGTTCTTTAGAAAGCACTCTATTCCATTGGACTCCAAGTAGCCCTGGAGTACCAGTGCACTAGCGTATGTTTCATTTGCAATAACTATCAACTTGTCGTCCATAACCAATAATTTTAAGAGTTTTTATTCGTAATATAACGTGAGTTCGACCTAAGCAACACGCTTAAGTGATCGATTATCAATAT
>CAZDXY010000012.1:0-50977 GCA_964509385.1 uncultured Rikenellaceae bacterium | reverse complement strand
ATGATATCCTGCAAGGAATACAAAGGTATGGCTTGCTAAAGTTAGATTTTCTCTGAGCCATAAACCTGCAGAAAAAAAATGGTTAGAAAGATAAACTCCAATATTAATTTGCCTAAAATCTTGTTGTTGTAAATAAAGAATATTAGGAGAAATGTATAAATTTTTTCTGAATAGATATCTTTTATAAACATTAATGTCACAACCGAAGTGAGCAGAATATTTTCTTGGAAGGACGACACGTTGCTGACCGTATTTGGATTCAACGGGTTGTGCAAGATGGTGTACAGATATTCCTCCATAATAAATATCCCATTCCCCGGCAATACCGGCAGCAAAATCAGGAACAATTTTTGAGTAACCAGAAAAATTTGGAGAGCCAATTATTTCACCGGTGGGATCAATCATGTCAGGAAAAATCAAATTATTTGTATTCAGTGATTTTAAAATACCACCTGCTTGGATACCTCCTCTTAGTTGAAGATCGTAGGTAACCTGAATAGTATATGAATAGATTATATCTGCAGCAAGGCGATTTAGAGATCCTTGTCCCTGTCTATCATTAACAATATTTACTCCTAAACCGCTATTCGCGTTAATAAAGTATCTATCAAAACTTACTCCATATGTTGTGTAAGGTGATCGTGTTGTTAGCCATTGGTTGCGATATACTAGCTTAGCACGCATATAGAATGGGTTTCCAACATAGGCTGGATTTAAGTAAAGTTGATTTGAGTATACCTGTGAAAAACCTGGATCTTGTGCATTAACAACATTTGATATTGCCAGTAAAGCAATAATGATGAAAAAAATATGGTTTTTCCAGCTCATCTCGCTGATCAAAAAGAATTAAAAGCTATTTTTTTAAACACAAAGTTTTCAAAAATATTAAAAATATATGGAAAAACAACGTAAACAAAGGATTTTTAGATTAATATTTTAAACTCGATTTTAACAAATAAGTTGCATTCAAATCAAAATTTAAATTTGAAAACCCTTTAAATTTATCACATATAATTGAAAAAAATATATGGTTTGCATGGAATTTCTTTTCATTTATCAATAGTGTTTTTAAAATTGAGTTAAATTGCATTTAAACGGATGCTGTGAAAAAGTTGATAATTCTTTTTTGGCTTTTGATTATATTTTTAGAGGGTTTTACTCAAATTCGAGAATTCAATAGTAATCCCGATTCTATTAAATCCAAGCGTATTAACATTGTTATTGGGAGTGGACTTGGTATATATTCTTTAGGATTATCATATCTTAGTTTTGTCTGGTATAAAGATCATGAACGTGTGCCCTTTCACTTTTACAACGATGGTATGGGTTACCTGCAAATGGACAAGGTTGGTCATGCTTATGTAGCCTACTGGGAGAGCTTTGCTGCATACAGATCATTACGTTGGGCAGGGGTTGATAAGAAAAGAGCTTTGCTATGGGGCGGCCCAATGGGGTTTATATTTCAATTTCCCATTGAGGTTTTTGACGGATTATACGAGGGGTGGGGTTTCTCGTGGTGGGATGTTGCAGCAAATACTTTTGGATCGGTACTGTTCTCATTTCAGGAAGCTGTTTTCGACGAACAATTAGTTCTAATGAAGTTCTCATACTCACCCAGTGGCTATCCTAAGTATCATCATATTCTTGGAACTAATCATTTGGAAAGTTTCTTTCTCGATTATAATGGACACACCCACTGGTTGTCGGCAAATATTAGAGGAATAACGGGAATTCAATCATTCCCAAATTGGCTAAACTTTGCCTTGGGTTATAGTGCCAATGGAATGATTTTCGAATTTGAAAATCCAACCTACTATCAGGGGAAACCCTTTCCTTACTTAGAGCGATACAGACAGTATCTTTTTTCGTTGGATATTGATTTATCCAGAGTTCATGTTAAAAGAAAATGGGTTCGAACAGTTTTTCAAACCGTTAATCTTATTAAAGTTCCATTCCCTGCAATAGAAATTAACAGGGTTGATGTGATTAAATTCAGACCTCTGTATTTTTAAGTAGGGGAAAATATTAGGGCTATTCGAGTTTTTTTTCAAACAGGATTTTGACCATTTCATCGCGACATTCGCCGATTGCTCCAAGGTTTTTAAAGCCTTTCTCTTCGAGAAGTTGGCAAAGAGATTTGTCGTTATTGGGAATAGTTCCACGGACTGCAGTGGATCCTTTTTTTGAAGCTTCGGTTAAGGCAAAATCAATCAATGCTTTGGCATAACCCCGTCGTTGGAAATGAGGGAATATTGCTAGTCTGTCAATATAGGTTTTCTTAGCATCAGAGTCATCTGGTTTGAGGGTTATGGTGCCAATTGGCACTTTTTTTAGTGAAACTAAATAAACGTACTTATTAGCTATATCTTTTGATATTTCGGTGTAATCCGATTGGGTATTATGCCAATGCCGAACTCCCTTCTCCATAAGCTGTTGAGCACATTCTCTAATGATATAGATAACCTCAATCAGATGCTGTTCCTGAGCTAATCGAATTTCCATGTTTTACTATTAGGATATAAGGAGAGTTTATACAAATTTAATAAACAAAGCTCAACTTACGCATTAAAACACAATTTTTCCATCAATAAAAGTCATTTTTACCTTTAACGAAGGAATCTTATCGATTGATATTTCCATTATATCTTCATCAAAAACAATAAAATCGGCTACTTTACCGGGTTCAAGACTCCCCTTCCGATTTTCCTCAAAAGCAGCTTTTGCTGCCCATATGGTCATCGCTTTAAGGGCCTGTTCACGGGTAATTGCATTTTCCATTTGGAAGCCATTGGTAGGATACCCATCAAGATTTTTACGGGCAACACCTGCATAAAAGCCGTAAATTGGATTGATGTGCTCAATGGGGAAATCGCTTCCGTTTGGTTGCCATCCGTTTTGTTTGAGAAGATCCTGATAGATGTATGCGTTTTTAATCCTTTCACCCAACCTATCAGCCGCCCATATCATATCTGAGGTGGCGTGGGTTGTCTGAATAGAAGGTATAATATTTAAATTTCCAAAACGCTCAAGATCATCAGGGTGCACTGTTTGTGCATGCTCAATGCGCCAACGCAGATCGTTGTTTGGAGTGAGGAATTGCTCGTAAACATCTATCATCAGCCTAACGGCTGCATCGCCAATGCAGTGGGTAGCAACTTGGTAGCCAGCGTTATGTGCTTTATTGCAAATATCAGTTAGTTTCTGGCGAGTCTCTAGTTGAAGGCCTATTGTATTTTTTGCATCGCTATATGGCTCAAGTAGCAAGGCGCCCTTTGACCCAAGGGCTCCATCGGCAAAAAGTTTGATAGTGCGAACGGTAAGGTTCGGTGTTGTAAAGATTCCATTTTGCACGAAGTGCCCAAAATTCTCATCGGTAGGATTTAGCATAACATTAACCCTCATTTGCAGCTTGCCATTTTTATGCATTTCGTCAATAAGTAAAACATCTTTCAGGTTTAAACCAGCATCGGAAACTGAGGTTAGCCCAACTGCGAAGCAGTCTTTCTGAGCGTTTAGCAAGGCATCTTTCTTTTCTTCCGGTGTATACTCGGGTACAACGCTTCGAATTAAATCAATGGCATTGTCGATGAGTACTCCCGTGAGTTTTCCGTTTGCTTTAATTAGATCGCCTCCAGCGATAAGGGTGTCGGGATTAAAACCCGCTATTTCAAGTGCTCTAGAATTGGCTATGGCAGCATGACCATCTATGCGTGTGATCAGCACTGGGTTTTTGGGAAAAGCCTTATCAAGCAGCTCCTTTGTGGGGAATTCCTTTACATCCCATTCGTTCTGGTTCCACCCTCTGCCCAAAACCCAATCCGATGGGTACTGTTTATGATGCTCAACCAGCCTCTCAACAACCTCTTTCCATGACTTAGCCCCAGAGAGAGAAGCGTTCCGTAAACTAAGTCCGTAGCTTAAGAAATGACAATGTGAGTCGATAAAGCCAGGGTATACGGGTTTACCTTTAAGGTCGTGTACTTGTTTTCCTGAGTATTGGCTATTAATTTTTTCATCATCCCCCAGTACGACGATTATTCCGTTATCAACTACCATGCTTTGGTAAACCGAGAAAGAATCGTCAACACTGTAAATCTTAGCATTCTTAATAATCAGATCGACTTTTTGCTTTGAATTGCACGACATGATAAATGGGATTATTATAACAATTAACGTTTTGATATTGTTTAAGTTAATTAACATGGTTTAATTTTTTTGTTATTTATAGATGCAAATATATTGTTTTTTTGAATTGAGCATTGGATTGATATTATTGTAAGTTAAATACCAAGCTCATTTATAGTTTTGTGACCATAATTATAAGCAATGAAAATTCAATTGATTGATATGTTTTTTTTGATATTAAAATCATTTTTTTGAACCTAAACTTTTTTTAATCTGCACACTCGTGATGAGAATAATTACCTTTGCAGGCTAATAAAAACCAATTGGACAAACAGCATCAAAATATTCAATTACTTGCAGAGGCTCCCATTCGAAGAGTGTTGTGGAAGTTTTTTTTACCTGCTTTTACAGGAGTAGTTATCAATTCCCTTTACAACATTGTTGACCGAATTTTTGTTGGCCAGGGTGTTGGCTCTCTTGCTCTTACAGGTTTAAGTGTAGTTTTTCCTATCATGATCATCATGATGGCTTTTGGTATGCTGATTGGAATGGGAGCTGGAGTTCGCATTTCCATTTTTTTGGGGAAGAGAGATTTTGTTAGAGCAGAAAAAGTTTTGGGTAACGCTTTTACCCTGATGGTAATAACATCGATTTTACTCACCATATTTGGTTTTGTCATTAAGGATCCATTGCTACGACTTTTTGGTGCAAGCAATGAAACCATTGGCTATGCCAATGAATATTTGAACATAATCTTGTTTGGAGCCATGTTTCACATGGTTGGTTTCTCGCTAAATAATATGATTAGGTCCGAGGGTAATGCTCGGATTGCAATGTATTCCATGCTAATTAGTGCGGGAACTAACATAATCCTTGATGCCATTTTTATATTCGTCTTCAAGTTGGGAGTGCAGGGAGTGGCTTGGGCAACGATTATTTCACATTTTATTCTTTGTATTTGGGTAATCAATCACTTTAGGTCGAAGCAATCGGTAATAAAACTTCGATCTACAAATTTTTGGCTTAACCGATCCATTATAGTATCCATTGTAACCATTGGGTTTTCTCCTTTTGCCATGCAGTTTGCTGGGAGTTTTGTTCATGGCCTATTTAACATAAAATTGATAGAATATGGAGGAGATTTGGCGGTAGGAGCAATGGGGATAATTTATAGCGTGGCCATGATGGTGGTGATGTCAATTATTGCTATCAATATGGCTGCACAACCCATTCTGGGTTTTAACCACGGAGCGGGTAACTTTTTACGGGTAAAGCAAACCCTCTTCATCTGCCTAAAGGCAGCAATTTTGCTTTCAATTGTTGGGTTTGTTGTGATGGAGTTATTTCCGTCAATGGTTATAAAGATGTTCAACACAACAGATACCCAGCTTCTGGCTTTGGGGAAGCAAGGATTGCAGATTTTCATGCTGGGGCTGCCTTTAGTGGGTTTTCAGATCATCGTGGGTAACTATTTTCAGTCCACTGGGAAGGCTGGTATTTCTGCTTTCATCTCCCTCCTGCGGCAGGTAATCGTTCTCATTCCTCTGCTCTTATTACTGCCAAAACTTTGGGGTCTGACAGGAGTTTGGATTACGGCTCCTATCTCCGATTTTATCTCAGGAATAATTTCAGCATCATTCCTTGCTCGGGAAATAAGGCGATTGAATAAGGCTATTGCACAAGAAGTTAATTAGTAGTTTTTATCGGCAAAAAGTGAAAAAATCAAATATTAAGAATTACAATATTTTCAGTTTTCTTTAGTTATTCTAATTATTAGTTGTCAGTAGTTTTTTAACATAAGCAATGAGAAAAGCATTTATTCCCATATTAATAATTTGTGCCATTTATTTTGCATCGTGCCAAAAGGAGAATATTTCTTACGATTCTTCCCTTAAGCTTAGCTTTAGCACCGATACCATGATGTTCGACACGGTGTTTACAACTATTGGATCGGCCACAAGGTATTTTAAGGTTTACAACAGGAATAAAAGCGATGTGATAATTTCATCGGTTCGGTTGGCAGGGGGTGAGGCATCACCATACAGGATAAATGTAGATGGCGAAGCCACCAATCATGCAAAGAACATCATGCTTAGGGCCAAGGATAGCCTTTTCGTTTTTGTGGAGGTAACCGTAAACCCCACCGATCAGAACGCTCCTATGCTCATTCCCGATTCCATATTTTTTGAAACCAACGGGAATATTCAGGATGTGAAGCTCATGGCATGGGGTCAGGATGTGCACATGCTAAAGGGACAAATGCTATATTCCAATACTGTTTTTACCGCCGATAAGCCTTACCTTATCATTGATAGTTTATGGGTGCTACCAGGAGTTGAGTTGTCAATTGAACCGGGAACACGTATACATTTGCATAATAACACCCTTTTATTTGTAGGTGGTAGCCTTAAGGTTAATGGGCTTCCCGATAATCCTGTAATCTTCGAAGGAGACCGTCTTGAATCGTTTTACCGCGATAAGGCCGGACAGTGGGGTGGAATTTGGTTAAGAGCAGGAAGTCATAGCAACCATATCGATTGGGCAGAGATAAAGAATGGAATTCTTGGTATTGTTGTCGATACCTTTGCTTTCGAAGGAGTGCCAACCCTCAAAATTCATAACTCTAAGGTTTTGAATATGAGCTATACAGCGTTGTATGCACGAGGAGCTATTGTTGAAGCGGGTAATTGCCTTTTTGCAAATGTAACATATTACCCTGTTGCCTTGACTTTGGGCGGGAGATATCGCTTTTACCATTGTACCATTGCCAACTACTGGGGGATGTATATCAATCGTAAGGGACCATCGCTTATTCTTAATAATTACTATGAATATCAATTAGATCCACCTGATGGCCCTTGGTTTTTGGAAACAAGGGATTTGGAAGAGGCCTACTTTGCCAACTGCATAATATATGGTACAAGGAGTAATGAGTTGGAGGTGGATAATGTATATTTGGGTCAACCTGTCGATGCACTGATGAACTATAAGTTTGAGAATACTGTACTCAGAGTCTCCTCAGAGGTTGATCTTACCGATGAAACACGATTTGTTTACGTCCTAACCGAAAACCCCAAATTCAAGGATCCTTATACCAACAACTATGAACTTGATACCCTAAGCATTGCTAAGGATTTTGGATTGTACGAAATAGCCCTTCAATTTCCAGTTGATCTAAACAATGTGAGTCGTCTTAACGATGAAGGCCCAGATTTGGGTGCATACGAGCGGGAAGAATAGCTTTCTTTTCGGCATACCGGATCTAGCACTATTGCAAAATTCTTGCTATCTTTAGCCTTTCGAACTACTTTCGTTAAACATAATATGTTTAAAATGAGAACCATTGGCAATCGATGGCAGAGTTTCGGTTTGTTACCTTTCCTGTTCTTAACCCTTTATTATCTTACAGGTTCTGTAAATGGTCAGGATCGTTATCGTATCATGTTTTACAATGTCGAAAATCTTTTCGATCCCTTCAACGATAGCCTAACCAATGACGATGAATTTACCTCGGAGGGTGCACGCTACTGGACATGGCGTCGAATGAATGATAAGCTAAACAATATTTATAAGGTGATTACTGCTGTGGGCGAGTGGGATCCACCAACTCTTGTTGGATTCTGTGAGATCGAAAATAGGTTTGTGATGGAACGATTAACGAAACACACCCCTTTGTCAAAGTTTAATTACAAGCTTGTACATCGCGAGTCGCCCGACGGGCGAGGGATTGATGTGGCGTTGATCTATCGCCCCGATCAGTTTGTTGTGGAGGAAGAAAGATTCTTTAAGGTTTACTACCCCGATGATTCAACGCGCATGACTCGTGAGGTGCTGTATGCCCGTGGCATTCTTGATGACAGGGACACCCTGCATGTTTTTGTGAACCATTGGCCATCGAAGTATGGAGGTGAACTGGCTACAGAACCGGGCCGAATTGCAGCGGCAAGAGCTGTTCGAAGCAAGGTCGATTCCATAAGGATTTTTTACCCCGATGCTCGTATCATCATTATGGGCGATTTTAACGACACTCCCAATAGCCCACCATTGGTCAAAGGTCTTGGTGCATTACCACCCGAGGAACCCCTTAAGCCCGATGGGCTTTACAATCTACACCAGCCATATGTGGCGAAAGGAATGGGAACACTTAAGTTTCAAGGAGCATGGGAGGTTATCGATATGATTATCGTATCAAAGAGTTTGCTCAATCGGAAGCACGGAGTTTACACAAATCTTGACGGAGGGAAAATTTTTCAAGCCGATTTTTTGGTGGAACCCGATGAAGCATTTGTTGGGGTTCGTCCTTTCAGAACCTATATAGGTTTTAGGTATCATGGTGGGTATAGCGACCATTTTCCGATCTACATGGATTTATACCCCAATAGATAAAGATTAGATTGGTAACTTAATACATAGTTTTGTAAAATGGAAAGTGCTGTAATAATTGTATTTGTTGGGCTCTTAATATTTCTTTCGCATCTCTTCACCAGCATATTCGAGCGAAAGCGAATCCCTGATGTACTGCTGCTAATGATTATTGGGCTTTTACTGGGTCCGATTTTTAGATTGGTTTCCCCTGCCGATTTTGGCATTGCAGGACCAATGTTCACAACTATTACGCTGGTTATCATTCTTTTCGAAGGGGGATTGACCCTTAGGATGGATACCCTCAAAAATGCCATTCGTGGAACAACAGCTCTCACCATAACCAATTTTTTTGTAACCATGCTAGCCATTGGGTTAATAGCCTGGCTGATCTTCGGATTGCATCCCGTAGCAGGGTTGATGTTAGGAGCCATTCTCGGGGGAACCTCATCTGCCGTAGTTATTCCTATGGTACAGCAAATTAGAATAAAGAATGATTCAAAAACAATTTTAGTGTTGGAATCGGCAATAAGCGATGTGCTCTGTATCGTTTTTGCTTTGGCACTCCTCGAAACCTTCTATGTTGATGAGGTAAAGATTGGATTTGTCATAGGTAAAATCATCTCGTCATTCTTCTTTGCTGCCTTTATGGGATGGGTAGGTGCAATGGTATGGTCGTTCTTCCTCAATAAAATCAGGATGATTAGGAATGCCATTTTTACTACACCTGCATTTGTTTTTATAATTTATGGTGTTGCTGAGATTCTAGGGTTTAGCGGTGCCATTGCGGCGTTGGCATTTGGTATTACTCTGGCCAATATTGATATCTTTTACATTGGGTTTATGAAAAAGTTTGTTGCCAACAAATCCATCTCATTGAACGAAACCGAGAAAATATTCTTTGGCGAAATAGTATTTATCCTTAAAACATTCTTCTTCGTTTACATCGGTTTGTCCATTCAGTTACTCAATGTACTGGCTCTAGTTTTAGGACTATTCGTTACATTAATTGTTTTCTGTTTAAGGATTCCTATAGTTAAAATTGCCATACGTAAAACGTTTCCCACATTCGATTTAACCATGTTCAGCGTTATGGTTCCCAAAGGTTTGGCTGCCGCTGTTCTGGCATCGTTACCTTTACAGCACGGAATTGATGGGGGCGAGTTTATTCGCGATATAACCTACGCAGTCATACTATTCAGTATTTTTTTTAGCAGCCTGCTGGTTCCAATCATCGAAAAATCAGCAACAATTAGAAGTTTTTATGGCCTTCTTTTAAGAAAGGGTATGTTTTTTTGGAGAAATTCAAAGTCTAATGAACATCCTGAAGTCAATGCTGATGACGAACAAGGTAATCCTTAACTTTTTCCTATTTTTTTGTTGATCTCTATAAATAGCCATAACTAATGATACAAATCATAATCAGCCAATATGAATATTAATGCAAATCGTTTTGTCTTCCCCGAAATAATTACGATTTTTGCAATTCATTTTTTTGAAAGAATATGGTTTCTCTCGAATCTGCTATATCCAAAGTAATCGAATTTTCTAAGCCTTTGGGTAAAACCGAAGAGGTTCCCCTTTGGGAATCACTCGGACGTGTTCTTGCCATAGATATTCAGTCCGACATTAACATGCCCCCCTTCGATAAGTCGGCTGTGGATGGCTATGCATGCCGAAGAGCAGACCTGCAGAGCAATTTGAGGGTTATAGAAGTTATTCCTGCTGGGCAGATGCCCACCAAAACCATTGAGGAAGGGACTTGCTCAAAGATAATGACTGGTGCTCCCGTTCCAAAAGGTGCCGATTGTGTGATAATGGTTGAGGAAACAAAGATTGCTTATGAGGATACCATCCGATTTGTTGGGAGTGATACTAAAACCAATATTGCCCGATTTGCAGAGGATATCAAGGTAAACGATACTGTTCTTCGTAAAGGAACCCTTATCGAACCTCAGCATATTGCCATACTGGCATCGGTTGGAACTGGTTATGTGAAAGTTTCCTGCAAACCAAAGGTTTCTGTTCTTATTACTGGCGATGAGCTGGTGGAGGTTGAGGAAAAGCCAGTTCACAGTCAGATTCGTAATAGCAATGGACATCAGCTGTATACGCAGGCTATTCGTTCTGGCGGGGAGCCTTTGTATATTGGAATTGTGAAGGATACCAAGGAAATAACCCAAAAAGCCATTGCCAATGCTCTTGAGAAGAGCGATATTGTGGTGCTAACCGGTGGTGTTTCCATGGGCGATTTCGATTTTGTTCCCGGTGTTTTGCAGGAGCTAGGCGTTGATATCAAGTTCCAAACCATTGCAGTCCAACCGGGCAAACCTACGGTTTTTGGTGTTAAGGGCGATGGGTTGATATTTGGTCTTCCCGGAAATCCTGTTTCGTCACTTTTCCAGTTCGATCTGCTTGTTCGAACAGCCATACTCAAGAAGATGGACGCAGAAAAGCCCCAAAAGGATATCCAGTTAATGCTCTTGGCAAATGATTATAAGCGAAAAAGAGCCGAACGGCTTGCGCTTGCACCAGCTAAGATTAACGAAAAGGGTGAGGTAGAACCAATAAATTATCATGGATCAGCTCACATCTTTGCATTGGCCAAAGCAACAGCAATGATTATTGTACCCATTGGAGTTGAATCATACAATAAAGGAGATATTGTGAATGTACGATCACTTTAGCAGGCATATCAACTACTTACGCATTTCGGTTACCGACCGATGCAATTTGCGTTGCACCTACTGCATGCCAGCCGAAGGGGTTACCATGCTAAAGCATGAGGATATCCTAACCTTTGATGAAATAGTTGATTTCACACGCATTGCTGCGATGATGGGAATCAATAAGGTTCGCATCACTGGTGGAGAACCTTTAGTACGTAGGGGTATTGTTGATCTAGTAAAAATGATTGCACAGATTGAAGGGATCAACGATTTATCGATGACAACCAACGGAACCCTCCTGGAACAATATGCTCAACCGCTCTACGAAGCTGGTATTAAGAGGATAAATGTAAGTTTGGATACCCTAAATCCCGAAGAGTACACCCGCATTACTCGCGGAGGGAGATTGGATGATGTGCTGAACGGAATATTTAAGGCCAAAGAAATTGGTTTTAAGCCAATAAAAATCAACTGTGTTGTGAAGAAATCCTCCCAGGAACCCAGTGCTCATGAACTGAAAAGTTTTGCTCAGGAGCATGGCTTTCAGGTGCGCTTTATTCCGTTAATGGATTTAGATAATGGAATTCATGGCATTGTTGAGGGCGGCGAAGGAGGCGATTGCACAAGGTGCAATAGGCTTCGCCTAACTGCAAACGGAATGGTAAAGCCTTGCCTTTTCAGCGACATTGAATACAGCATTAGAGAAACGGGAGCACGTGAGGCAATAATCAGAGCCATTGAAACCAAGCCCGAATGTGGTGGAATCAGCACTTCTGGAGAGTTTTATAATGTGGGAGGATGAGGTTTAATGTTTAATGCTTTTCGAGAGCAAAACTATGAACCCTAACCCCTAAACTCTGAACAATTTTTAAAAAGTATGAAAAAAACTTTTTCTCATATCGACGACAAAGGGAAAGCCAATATGGTTGATGTGGGCGGGAAGCCCGATCAACTTCGTGAGGCTAAGGCTTTAGGGAGCATTAAGCTACTACCCGAAACGTTATCGCTTATCCGTGATAACAGCATGAAGAAAGGCGATGTGCTTACCGTTG
The DNA here is from genome assembly GCA_964509385.1 of uncultured Rikenellaceae bacterium. GTDB lineage: Bacteria > Bacteroidota > Bacteroidia > Bacteroidales > Tenuifilaceae > MWFE01. The sequence goes on along the minus strand of CAZDXY010000012.1, from coordinate 38,769 downwards.
CCGAGATTGCTGGCATACAAGCTGCAAAGCGAACAGCAGACCTAATTCCGCTATGCCACACGCTACTCCTCACAAAGGTTGATGTTAAGGCAACTCTCAACGATGATGGAGTTGAGATTAATAGCGTTGTGAAATGCGTTGGTCAAACGGGTGTGGAGATGGAAGCCCTAACGGCTGTTTCAGTTGCACTTCTTACAGTATACGATATGTGTAAAGCGGTGGATAAGGAGATGGAGATAGGTGAAATTAAACTAGTTGAGAAAACGAAGAGAGATATTTAAAGGTTAAAGTATTCAAGGATAAAGGATAAAGGCTTGCCCTGAGTGCTACACTGAGCCTGTCTAAGTGCTTGCCGAAGGGATAAAGTTCGAAGACCGAAGTCCGAAGACGGAAAACAGAAGTGCGAAGACTGGTGATTGAAGACTGGGAACTGAGAAGATGAGAGGGTGTGAGTGAGAGATAAGTAGTATTAAGACTTCGGCCTCAAGTCTTCCAACTTTATTCACTCTAGTCACTCTAGTCACTCTAGTAACTTTATGAACTTTATAAACTCAATAACCCAATAATCATCCATGCAAAAAGTAAAAGTACTATCAGTAAATATATCAACCGAAAAGGGGACTATAAAGCTTCCTGTTGAAAGCATTGAGTTGAACGAGTATGGCGTGGCCAACGATGCACATTCGGGCGAATGGCACCGACAGGTGAGCATGCTAGGCAAGGAGAGCTTCGATCGGTTTGCCAAGCTGGCAGGTAGGGAAATTAAATTTGGTGAGTTTGCCGAGAACATTACCACCGAAGGATTAGAGTTGGTAAATACCAAACCAGGCGATCGATTTGTGGGTGAAAACGTTGAGTTTGAGGTAACCCAAATTGGCAAGTCTTGCCATGGCGATAGCTGTGCCATCTATCGTGAGGTTGGAAATTGCGTAATGCCCAAGGAGGGTATTTTTCTTTGGGTAAAAAGATCGGGTTTACTTAAACCAGGCGATCATTTAGACTATATTCCCAAGATATACAAGGTGCTGGTTATCACCCTGAGCGACCGTGCATATAAAGGAACCTACGACGATAGAAGTGGACCCGCAGTGGTTGGCAGGGTTGATGAGTTCTTCCAATCCGTGAAGTGGCATCATAGTGTCGACACAATGGTTATTCCTGATGATGATCGCATGCTTCGTGGTAATCTTCTAAAAGCAAAGGAACTGGGTTACGATTTGGTGATTACCACAGGTGGCACAGGGATTGGTGAGCGTGATATTACACCAGAGGTGGTAAAGGAGATGCTCGATAAGGAAATTCCCGGAATTATGGAGATGATCAGAGTGAAGTATGGTACCAAAAAACCCAATGCCTTACTTAGCAGAGGAGTGGCAGGGTTGATGGGCAACGCTTTTATTTATACGCTTCCCGGAAGCGTAAAGGCGGTTAACGAGTATATGGATGAGATCACTAAAACCTTGAAGCATTTATATTTAATGAAGATGGGAATCGACAGCCACTAGGTTTTTATAGAATATCCTATATTTTTTGTAAACAACCCCACCCATTTTTTCCATTTCGGCTCGCACTTTTGTATTTGTCTCCATCTCAAGGTGGCTATCAAGATGAGTCATACCGGCTCTTATAGCTTCCTTAAGCAGTGAAACCCCCAAAATGGTATCAATGCCCTTATTCTGGTACTCGGGTTTAATGGCTCCAAGGAGTAGATTAAGTTGCTTCGTCCTTCGCTGGGCGGTAAAAACCTGAAAAATCCCAAAGGGAAGCATATAACCTTTGTTCTTCTTTACTCCTTCGCTTAAATCGGGCATTGCCAGAATAAATGCGATCACTTCTCTTTTTTCATTTACAATAACTTTTAAATAGCGAGGATCTAGAACCATTAAATACCTGCTGGCAAATTCATCCATCTCTTTCTCTGTAAGTTCAGCAAAACCGTATATGTCCTTAAATGTTTCGTTCATTAAGCTAAGAACAGGTCGTATATAGGGTTTTATTTCTCTTTTAGAAGTTAAGTTGACTACTTTTAAATCTCCATTATTCTTAATGGCTCTCTCATGAACTTTTAGGTAAAACTCGGGTATAACATTGGGAATCATAATTTTGTATACCACTAGGTCTAATTCCTTGGTGTAACCTGCGCTTTCAACAAGATCAACAATAAAGGGGAAGTTGCAATTAGTCGCAATCACATTAGGTTCATTAAACCCTTCAATTAATAAACCCTGAGGGTCTTTATCTGAGAATCCGAGGGGTCCAACAATCCTTTCCATACCCTTCTCTACGGCCCATTGCTCAACTCTATTGAGCAAGGCATGAGCAACTTCAACATCATTGAATGTCTCTAAAAAGCAGAAACGAGCATCTTTTATATTACGCTTTTGATTGTATTGATGGTTGATAATACCCATAATTCTACCTACAACTTCACCATCCCTTTTTGCAAGAAGTAGAATAGTACTGCTGTGCGCAAAGGCTTCGTTTTTTTGGGGATTATAAAAGATCCATTCGTCCATGTAAATGGGAGGAACCCAGTTGGAATGATTCTGATGTATTTTTGATGGAAGATGAATGTACTGGCTTAGGTCTTTTTTGCTTGAGACTTCAAAAACCTTAATGCTTGAAACAGTCATATCAATTATTTTTTGCAATGTAAACAAATGTTTGATAAAATTATCATATATGGTTTTGAAAATGATTTTAAAAAGTTTTACCCTTCATAATAAATATAATTATCCTAAACCTTTTCCTTCTTTTTTTGTCTTATATTTACTAATGTAAATATCAACTTTTTTTATGATTAAGATAAGTTTTTCTCAATTTATTCTAGTTCCGATCAGTATATTTCTATTCCTAATCACTAGTTGTAGTGAAGAAGGTAATAAGAGCCAAGGACCTAGTCAAAGAGCCAGAACAGGTTTATCTGTAGAAGTTTATGTTGTTAAATTGCTTCCATTATCACAAGGATTATCATTGTCGGGGACCTTGTTAGCAGGCGAAGAGGTTGAGTTGCGTGCCGAAACAACAGGAAAACTCGTTGAGTTTCACATTGATGAAGGTAGAACAGTTAAAAAAGGACAGCTTTTAGCCAGAGTTAATGATAGCGAGATAAGGGCTCGACTTCAGAAGTTGAAATCAGACTTAAAACTTGCCGAAGATGACTTGGTGAGGATGCAAAGGTTAAGAGAAATAAACGCATTAAGTCAGCAGGATCTTGATGCTGCTGTAAACAGGGTAGATGGCATAAAAGCCGATATAAGGCTATCGGAAGCACAGATTGAAAAAGCTGAAATAAGAGCCCCTTTCGATGGACGTATAGGTTTAAGGAATGTAAGTCCTGGCAGTTTTATTGGTGCAAATACAGTATTGGCAACACTTATTCAGGATGATCCATTAAGGCTCGAATTTTCAGTACCTGAACGTTACGCATATAGTGTGAAGATTGGTAAAGAGGTTACCTTTACCTTAGGCCACTACCCAACACAGTACAAAGCAACCATTTATGCCACAGAATCGGTTATTGATCAACAAACAAGAGCATTGAGGGCTCGGGCACATTGCCCTAATCCAAAGGGTGAGATGATTCCGGGTTCTTTTGCACGGGTTTCGTTTACGCTTAATGGAAATCCCGAAACGTTATTGATTCCTCCACATGCACTTGTACCCGTATTGGGTGGACAAAACGTGGTGCTTGCTCGAAGTGGAAGAGCAACTTTTGTTCCTGTGGAAACTGGAATCCGAACAGCTACAGCTGTCGAAATAGTTTCAGGAATACAACAGGGAGATACCCTACTGTTATCGGGTTTACTTCAGGTAAGGGAAGGAACACCAATTTCCGTTAACATTGTTGATGGCTGGTAGTTAGAGAGATTTGATTTTGCATAATTACCTTTTTTTCAACCTTTCCATGCATTAGGATTTTTTAAAAAAACAAATTCAACACTATGAGCCTATCATCACTGAGTATAAACCGCCCTGTACTTGCATCGGTAATGTCAGTTGTTATTGTAATTTTTGGGGTGGTTGGTTACACATTCCTTGGTGTAAGGGAGTATCCAAGCGTTGATCCTCCTGTTGTATCTGTAAGTACATCCTATGTTGGTGCGAATGCTGATGTAATTGAGGCTCAGATCACAGAGCCTATTGAAGCTGCTTTAAGTGGAATTGCAGGAATAAAATCGCTCACATCGAGTAGTATGGATGGTCGCAGTTCAATTTCCATTGAATTTGAATTGGGTGTTGACATGGAAGCCGCTGCCAACGATGTCCGCGATAAAATGTCGCAGGTGGTTAGGCGTTTGCCCCCCGATATAGACGCTCCAGTAGTTTCAAAAGCCGATGCAGATGCAGAAACAATCATCATTATCACTGCTCAAAGCGATACACGTGACTTATTAAGTTTATCGGACATTGGGAATAATTTAATAAAAGAACGATTACAGACAATAACTGGGGTTAGTCAGGTAGGTATTTGGGGTGAAAAACGTTACGCAATGCGTCTGCATCTTGATCCAAATAAACTATCAGGCTTCGGCCTTACTCCTAGCGATATTAGGCTGGCTCTCAACCGGGAAAACATTGAATTGCCAACGGGTACCATTGAAGGTTACTATACAGATCTTTCCATTAGAACACTTGGGAGACTTGAGACCGAAGAGGATTTCAACAATCTGATCATAAGGGAGGTTGGTGGGGTTCCTGTAAAGCTTAAGGATGTGGGAAGGGCAGAACTTTCGCCCGAAAATGAACGTACTATTTTCAGGGGAAACTATGGTACTCCGCAAATTGGAATTGCCATTACTCCACAACCAGGGGTAAACTATATCACCATTGCCGATGAGGTGTATAAGAGGGTAAAACTGTTAAAACAGGAATTACCTGAGGATATTCGTTTAGACGTAGCCATAGATATTACAACCTCTATTCGGAAAGCCGTTAAGGAGGTAAGGGATACCATTCTTATAGCTTTTATGCTTGTCGTTATTGTGATTTTTGTTTTTTTGCGTCGTTGGCGTACTACTCTAATCCCAATGGTTACAATACCAATCTCTCTTGTGGGTGCTTTCTTTGTGATGTACATTATGGATTTCTCCATCAATGTACTTTCTCTTCTGGGAATAGTATTGGCAACTGGATTAGTGGTTGATGATGCAATTGTAGTGGTGGAGAATATATATTCAAAAATTGAGAAGGGCATGAAGCCTCGACAAGCTGGACACGAGGGAACCAAAGAAATATTTTTTGCCATTATATCAACCACCATAACCCTAGTTTCGGTTTTTATGCCTATCGTCTTTTTACAAGGAATCACAGGTCGGCTATTCCGTGAATTTGGCATTGTCCTTTCTGGGGCAGTCATAATTTCATCTTTTGTGGCGCTCACATTAACACCTATGCTTAGTGTAAGGGTTTTAGCAACCAAGAAGAAGGAGAGTTGGTTTGCATCAACCATGGGTCGTTTTTTCGATGCAATTTCAAGAGGGTACCAGAATTCATTGTCAACCTTTGTAAAAAAACGCTGGATAGCACTAATAATCACCGTCGCTGCCTTAACATTGATAGTATTTATTGGAAGTGTTATACCATCGGAGCTAGCTCCACTTGAGGATAAAAGTAGGATTACCATTAATGCAACTGCACCTGAGGGAACTTCCTTTGAGCTAATGGATCAGTATATAACTAACATTATTAGCTTTGTTGATACCATGCCTGAACGCAGAGCTATTACCGCTCTCACCTCTCCAGGATGGTCAGGTGCTAGAAATAGTGGATTTGTTCGGCTTCTACTCACGGAGCCCAATGAGCGAACCAAATCGCAGGAGCAGCTAGCTAATGAGATACAAGCATACCTCAATACTCAAACTTTAGCTCGTTCCTTTGTAACACAGGATCAAACCATTAGGGCAGGCAGGGGGGGTGGTCTACCGGTTCAGTTTGTAGTGCAGGCACCCAACTTTGAAAGTTTGAAAGAAGTTGTACCTAAATTTTTAGAACGAGCACAGGATGATCCCCGTTTTCAGGTTGTAGATGTAAATTTGAAATTCAATAAACCTGAATTGAAGATTGAGATTGATCGTGAGAAAGCTCGCGCTACCGGTGTTACTGTTCGTGATATTGCAGAAGCATTACAACTTTACTTCTCTGGGCAGCGTTATGGTTTCTTTATTCATAGTGGTAAACAGTATCAGGTAATCGGACAAGCAGAGCGTCATTTCCGGGATGATCCCTCGGATATTACCAGCATCATGGTACGGAATGATAAGGGAAATATGGTTGAACTAGGTAATTTGATAACCATAATAGAGGAGAGCACAACACCTCAGCGATACCGTTACAACAGGTATGTGTCTGCAACATTTAGAGCCTCTACAGTTTCTGGAGTCACTCTGGGACAGGGTATTGAAGCCATGAGGGAAATTTCACACGAAATACTTGACGATAGGTTTACCACAACTCTTTCAGGAATTTCTCAACAGTTTGAGGAGAGTTCGGGTAGCATGTACTTTGCATTTGTTTTTGCATTGATATTAGTTTATCTTGTATTGGCAGCACAATTTGAGAGTTATCGAGATCCATTAATCATTATGTTTACAGTGCCTTTGGCACTGGCTGGTGCCCTAATCACGCTGTATTTTATGGGACAAACCATGAACATTTTTAGCCAGATCGGAATTATTGTGTTGGTGGGGATTGTCACAAAAAATGGAATTCTTATAGTTGAGTTTGCAAACCAGAAGAAAATTAAAGGTTTGGATAAAACTAAGGCAGTAATTGAAGCGGCAGGTCAACGTTTGCGTCCAATTCTGATGACCAGCTTATCAACCATTTTTGGAGCACTTCCCATTGCTTTGGCGCTTGGCTCTGCTTCAACCAGCCGTATTCCAATGGGTATTACAATTATTGGAGGATTACTCTTTGCCCTTGGCTTAACACTCTACATTGTACCGGCTATGTATACCTATATTTCGAAGAAAACTGCAAATATCATTATCGATGAGGAGGAGTAGATTTTACTTTTTGCTGATTGGCCTTTTCCCAACTATTGCAATCTCTCAGGAAGTTTTAACCCTTGAGGAAGCCATTAGAATAGGGTTGGAGAAAAGCTACTCAATTCAAATAGCTCAAAATAATTTGGAAATAGCCCGTAATAACAATACAATGGGCAACGCTGGATATCTCCCAAGTTTGGGATGGAATGTAAACCAAAGCAACAGCTTTCAGGATAGATATCAGGAAAATTCTGATGAAAGTTCATCAAGCGTTTCGGATTACCCAACATACTCATTATCCTCCGCTGTTCAGTTAAATTGGACACTGTTTGATGGTTTTTCCATGTTTATTCAAAAAGAGAAGTTAGGACTTATTCAAGAGCAAAGCGAACTTCTTTTTCTCATTGAAGTGGAAAATACAATTGCTGACATTGTTTATACATACTATAATATTGCATTGAACGAAAATTTATTCCGTTCCTATAGCGAGCAGTTGGCCCTTTCGCGTCAAAGACGAGATGTGGCACGAGAGAAATCGAAAATTGGAGTAGGTTATCAGCTGCAGGAATTGCAGGCAGAAGTTGATTTCCGTGCCGATAGTGCTCAGATAATCCGTCAGCGAAATAGAGTAATAAATTTAAAGGCGGACCTTAATAGACTTTTAATCAGAGAGTCTGATGTCTATTTCAATATTAATATGGAAATCCCTGTTCCCAAATTGGTAAGTGTTGAGGAGGTTTATGATAAGATTATCAATCAGAATGAGGCAATACTCAATGCACGTATTGCAGCAAAAATAAGCGAATTGGAGTTGAGCCAAGCCAAGAGTTCAAAATATCCCAACATTACTCTTTTAAGCTCATATGGCTATTCCCATACGGGCACCCCCGAGGGGCAAGTTCAAATATACAGAACCCTTGGACCAACAGTGGGTATTGGAGCCTCCATATCATTGTTTAATGGTTTTAATGCGAACCGACGAATAAATAATGCAAAGATATTGGCCGAAAATCAAAGAATTAAACAGGAAGATTTAGCTTTAAACTTAAAAAGCGCAGCCTTTAAAATGGTCAATGAATTAAACCAAGCAATTGATCTGGTTTGTGTTGAGGAGAAATCTGTTTCACTTGCACTGCAGAACACCGAAGCAGCTTGGGAACGTTATAGGCTAGGAGCTATTTCTGATCTTGAACTGCGCGAGAGCCAAAACAAGTTGCTTGATGCACAGACTAGACTATTGCAGGCCCAGATGAATGCTCAAGCTGCTGAGATCGAGATAAGAACTCTTACAAGCGAAATGGAAGTTTTTATTGGGAAGTAATCATTCTTTAGCCGAAAAAAATCATTTTTTAGTATTTAAACAGTCTCTTCATTAGACAAGTTTTCATAAATCTATCTAAATTCTGCATTTGTAAAAAAAGCTTCTATTAATACTACAAATGCATTGATAACATTTAAGTATTCTTTAGTAAATTAGCAAAAAAAAACCTTTATGCAACCAATTCTTAAGGGTAAAGCAATTCTGGTAGCAGGAAGCAGTCAGGGTTTGGGATTTGCCATAGCCGAAGCATCTGCGCAGGAGGGTGCAAGAGTATATTTGGGGAGTCGTAATGAGGAGAAATTATCATACGCTGCATCCCATATTGCAAAGACTGCAGGGTCAGAAGTTTACTACTGTACATTAGATGTTAAAAATCAAGAATCAATTAAACTATGGGTTAACTCTGCCATAAAACAACTTGGCCATGTTGATGGGTTGGTTGTCAATGCAGGTGGGCCTCCAACTGGTAATTTTGATGGTTTGGCAGACGATCAATGGTTATTGGCTTATGAACTGACCCTAATGAGTGCAGTGAGGCTTATTCGCGAAACGCTGCCTGCTATGAAGAAAGCATCAAAAGGAAGCATTGTTACCATAACCTCTGTTTCTGTTAAGGAACCAATCGACATGCTTTTACTGTCCAATGTTTTTCGATCAGGTGTAACTAGTTTAGTAAAAAGCCTATCGCGCGATCTGGCATCATATAATATTCGCATTAACAATATCCTACCTGGTAGGTTTGATACTGAAAGGGTAAATCAGCTTGATAGCATAATTGCTGAAAGCAAGGGAATTAGTGTTAGCGAAGTTCGTTCATCCTTTCATGAGCAAATACCCTTGTCGCGCTATGGGAAACCAGAGGAATTAGGAAACCTTGCAGCATTTTTACTTTCAGATAAAGCATCTTTCATCACTGGGGTTACAATTCCTGTTGATGGGGGGATGCTCAAAACAGTATGGTGATTTATTTGTTTCAATTATTTAATAACTCATGGTATTTTGAAGCCAGGCTGTAACCCCAATTGTAGAGCTTGTTCTCATAGAGGATTATCACGTGAACAAAGTCTTTCTCAAAAACAAAACTTTGTTGTAAAAACTTTAATCAAATGGGCTGATGTTATTCATCCAGTTCTTTCGGTTGAAGAGGAAAAACGTTGGAGCTATAGGACAAGTGTTACTCTTGCTTCGAAATGGGATGGAGAGAACTGGATTTTTGGAACAAAATCGTTAGATGAGATTATTCCAATTCCACAATGTCCGGTTCATCATCCTTTGGTTAATAAAACCATTGAATTACTTTCTTCTAAACTACCCCCTTATGAGGAGTTTCCATTGGCTTTCATAGTGATATCAAAGGCACAATGCACTTTGATAGTTAAGCAAAAAGGATCAAGTCCTGATTGGCTTACAGATAGCATAATGAATGATTTGAAGTATAAAGGCATTGATAGCCTATGGATACATTGTAATCCATCGGCAGGTAGACGATTGTTTGAAAAGGGTGGGTGGATGAACATTTTTGGAAGCACACATTCCGTTGATTCCAATGGTTTGGTATATGGACCTACTTCGTTTCAGCAGCAGTTAAATGAACTCTATTTTGCGTCACTCAATAAAGCAGAAGACTTTTTATTACCCGATACAAATTCAGCGGTTGTTGATTTATACTGTGGAACAGGTACATCATTGCAAAGATGGAGGCAAAAGAATGTCCCATCAGTTGGAGTTGAAACCAGCGGTGAATCTATAGAATGTGCAGCAATTAACGCTCGGGGAGCTTACCTGCTTCGGGGTTCATGTAGATTAAGAGTACCACAGCTTACGGAATGGGTTCTTCAGCAACTATTTTTATCAAAACAGATACTACTCTACACTAACCCTCCACGAACGGGCATGGAACCCGAAATGCTTGAATGGATTTTGAAAGTGGCAAAACCAAAACGGATTGCATATCTTTCATGTAGTCCGGGAACTCTCAGCAAGAACTTGATATTCCTAACTAAATATCATTATCGAGTTATTGGACTCTATCCATTCGATTTCTTCCCTCAAACTCATCATGTTGAGTGTCTGGCATTGCTAGAAAGACTCTGAAAGTATTAAGAGTTCAACAACCTAAGAAAGCATGTGAAGACTAGTAGGTCCTGGTCATCCGTTGTGGAATTACAATAATATAATCAGCCAGCCCAATATTTTCTTCATCTAGTTTATCCGTTCCATCTTGTAGAACTGAAGCAATGGTTGCCATACTTTTATTTGGCTGATACTTCTTTAAGTACCAAACAATTCCCTCATAATTATTGGAATGGTATGTTCCATGAAAATGAAGGAAAACTCCATTCTCCACAAGGTTTTCGCTAATATTCCTAGCCATGGTAGCATCCTTTATGGCTTGAGCTTTAGGAAAGTTCTGACTTTCCATACCTTTACCAGGCATACCCATCATGGATAGCATGGCTTTATAACCTGGTAATTCATGGTCATATTCAATGGGCAAAGGAGCAATAAATTTTTTTGCATCATCGGAGAGTTTTTCAAGGGCATCAAAACCACCACTTGATACCATTGATGCATAGCGACGCGGAATGTTAGTAGCAATAAAGTTGATTTTATTTACTTTGGCAAATTCCAAAATAGGTTTATAGTCGGTCTTGTAGTTCGACCATAGCCTTGCCTCTGCTTCAAATCGTCCCTGATTTATATGCCCTCGAAAGTATTCATCAATGATTAGCTGATTATCTGTTTCAAACATTTCGGCGCCCAGTATTAACGAGTTACCTTTTGCATTGTAAGTGGCTATGGTTAACTCTAACTGTAACCAGTGCACAATGGGATTATCATGAAGTTCTCCAAAAAGGATTACATCCTTTTCAAGCAATGATTCTTTCATGCTTTCAAAATTTATTGTCTCCCCTTCGGATGTGAAAATTCTGTAAGCATCAAGGTTTTGTGCGTTAGTTGAAAAAAAAGTTGAACAAACGACCAAATTAAATATTAACTTTTTCATATTTTTACGCGTTGATTTTTTTGTAAAATTATAAAAAAACACTGATTAACTTAATTTATGCAGTTTAAGTAGTATAAACTAAAAAAAAATATTATGGAAATAAATCGATTGTTTGACTTGCTAGAAATTGGGAAAACCCTATATGGATCTAACCCTGTACTTGGCTGTAAAAAAGATGGCAGATGGATTGAATACAACATTTCCGAATTTATTGAGTTTGCTAATAATTTAAGCTATGGCTTCCTTGCCATGGGTATTAATAAAGGTGATAAGGTTGCCACTATTACTAATAACAGACCAGAGTGGAATTTTGTTGACATGGGCTTAAGCCAGGCGGGAATGGTACATGTACCCATATACCCAACTATAAGCAACGAGGAGTATGAGCACATTCTTAAGCATTCTGAATCACGAATAGTTTTTGTATCAGATAAACAATTGTACGATAATATTAAACCCATTGCTGATAGAATACCTGAAATAATGGGTGTTTACATTTTTAATGATGTTGAAGGCATACCCAGCTGGATGGAAATTGTGAATAAGGGAAAGGAGAATGCCCAGGCAATGTCTGTTAAGCTTCAGGAAATAAGCCCAACCGTTAAAGCCGATGATTTGGTTTCAATTATCTACACTTCCGGCACCACTGGATTATCCAAAGGAGTAATGCTTTCGCATAAAAACTTTCTGAGTAATGTGGAAGCCTCACTTTACTTATTCCCTTTAGGTCCTGGTGATAGATCGTTGAGTTTTCTTCCACTTAGCCATGTTTACGAGCGCATGGTTAGTTACTACTATCTATATAAAGGGGTTTCAGTATATTACGCTGAAAATATGGGAACGATAGGTGATAACCTTAAAGAGTTAAGCCCAACTGTATTTGTTGCAGTACCAAGGGTGATAGAAAAGACTTTTGATAAGATCATAGCCAAAGGAAAAGATTTAACGGGTATAAAGAAGCAGCTGTTTTTCTGGGCTGTTAACCTTGGCTTTAGGTATAAAGAGCAAAGGAATGGGCTCTTTTACATGCTTCAGCTTAAGTTGGCCCGTAAACTTATTTTTAGTAAGTGGAAAGAAGCGCTTGGCGGAAAACTTAAATTTATTATTAGCGGTGGTGCGGCTTTACAGCCTAGGCTTGCAAGAGTTTTTTGGGGTGCAGGGATACCCATATTCGAAGGTTATGGATTGACTGAAACATCTCCTGTAATTTCTGCTAATCATGCAATGGAACCGGGTAATCTTATGTTTGGATCGGTAGGTACTGTAATTAAAAATATTGAAGTATCAATTGCAGAGGATGGTGAAATACTAATGCGGGGCCCAAGCCTAATGCTGGGTTACTACAAAGCACCTGAATTAACCGCAGAAGTAATCGATAAAGATGGATGGTTTCATACTGGTGACATAGGAAAGATTGAAAAGGGAAAGTTCTTGGTAATTACAGATCGGAAGAAGGAAATGTTTAAGATGTCCAGCGGAAAATATGTTGCTCCTCAGGTTATAGAAAATAAACTTAAGGAATCTTTCTTTATTGAGCAGGCAATGGTTGTGGGTGAAAATGAGAAGTTTGTAAGTGCCATTATTTCTCCAAACTTCAGCTTTTTGCACGATTGGTGCTCTCGTCATAAAATCCATTATGAGAATAATAAAGAGTTGGTGTTAATTCCCGAGGTTATCTCTCGTTTTCAGAAAGAGATAACCACCATTAATGGACAATTGGGTGGATATGAAAAAATTAAACGTTTCCGCCTTGTTCCTGATCAGTGGAGTCCTCAAACGGGCGAGCTCTCTCCAACCCTTAAGTTACGTAGAAGGATTATATATCAAAATTATGAGGATATTCTCGTTGAAATTTATCGTCACGAAAAAACCCATGAAGCAAAGGGAGTGAATGGTGAGGAGTAGTCAAAATAGCTCATAATCAACCAAAAGAAAGCCCCAGAAAAAGGGGCTTTCTTTTTTATTGACATATCAATTATTTTTTCTGTACTGTTCCAGAAAGCCTAAGAACTACATTTGGCTGTTTAGGATCGTTGGTGATGACCGTAATGGATTTGCTTTGTCTCCCTGTAAAACCTGCTGTTTTGAACGATGCTGTTAGTGAAGTTTGCTTCCCGGGTTGCAATATATTTACTTCAGGTGCAGCAGTAGTACAACCACAGCTAGCTTTTATTTTACGAATTATCAAATCGCTGTTACCCGTATTTGCGAAAATGAATTTATGCTCTATTACATCACCCTCATTAACTATCCCAAAATCCTTAGTGGTTTCCTCAAACTTTACTTGTGGTGCATTTGCCAATTGTTTTTCAGAAAGCTTTGAAAAATCTTCTTCAATGTTTGCACTAATGCTTATGGTATTATTCTGATGATTTTCCTTATTGGGTAATACTCTAATTCGATCTAACACAAATCCCCAGTCATCATTCTTACTTGCATCAAAGGTTACATTAATTTTTCCAGCTTCTTGGGGTTTAAGTATTGTTGGATTTACCGTTAAAGTGATATGTTTGGGGATCCTGTCAAATGTAACTTCCATTGGAATATTGCTGAAATTGTAGATACCTATTGTATCGGTAACTGATTGCCCAACAAATACTTTATTGAGTGAGAGGTGTATGTTGGCAATTCCTAGATCTCCTATTTTTCGGCGATATACTTCCTCTGGTTTTTTTGGTTTTGGAATAACAATTCCATTAATGGTTAGTGCTGTACCTGATGCGGAAGCATTGGAGTAGACGGTAACAGTATTAACGAATGCGCCAGGTCTATTGGTTGGATCATACGATACCGAAACCATTCCTTTGGCTTTTGGCAGTATAGGTTCTTTTGTCCAGAATGATGCTGTACAGCCACACGAAGATTGAACCCGAGAGATAATTAATGGAGAATCACCAGAATTGATTAATTCAAAATCAATGGATGCCCTTCCGTTTTCTTCATTAATTGTCCCAAAATTGTGATTGGTCTTAATAAAATTGATAACTGGTCCAGATTCTTGAGCATAAAGGGTTACTGTAAGAAAAAAAAGCCCAAGGGACAAAACAGTGCGCTTCATATGTTATTAATTTATATGGTATTAGTTGATACTGAAAATTTCTTTTGAATAATCAAAGGTAATAACATTAAAGAAAATAAGTGTAAAGTTATCAAATACTATTCCAGATAATCTTGTGTTTTTCCTATTTCGTAATAAAGATTTAAAAATTAAAGCTTTTCCACACGTATTATTTTTTACTTAACTTTGCCCTTAAACAAAAAAAAATGAGCATTTCACAACTTGTAATACTAATATTTATTGGCATTTTTGCGGGATTCACGGGAGGTGCTCTAGGCTTGGGTGGAGGAGTTGTGATTGTCCCCGCATTGGTGTTCATTATGGGGTTTAGCCAACATGAAGCCCAGGGAACAAGCCTTGCAGTGCTAATTTTCCCTGTTGCACTACTTGGAGCATACAACTATTATCGATCTGGTTATGTGAATGTAAAATATGTGTTAATCTTAGCATTGGCATTTTTTATCGGTAGCTATTTGGGATCATTGATGTCAATTAATTTATCTGCTAAGTTGCTAAAAAAGATATTTGGAATTACCATATTTCTTTTATCCCTTAAATTGATATTTGGAAAATAGGCATGGAAACATTGGAGAGAGTTAAGAATTTATCAAAGGACTTATTTGCTGAAATTGTAAGCTTAAGAGAATACTTTCACCAGTACCCAGAGTTATCATTTAAAGAGTATAAAACCTCAACCCGAATAGCATCAGAGTTAGATAATATAGGTATTCCTTATACTTCAGGTATTGTTAATACTGGAATAATTGCAATAATTGAGGGAGCAAAACCAGGGCCAACAATTGGAATTCGAGCCGAACTAGATGCTTTACCCATTAACGAAGAAACAGGGCTATCATACTCCAGTACCAATCCCAATGTAATGCATGCCTGTGGACACGATGTTCATATGGCAAACTTAATTGGAATTGCAAAAATTCTATGGCAATTTCAGAAGGATATGAGTGGGAAAGTTATGCTGATTTTTCAACCTGGAGAAGAGTTGCTACCAGGTGGGGCAAAGGGAATTATTGAATCGGAAATTTTTCAGAAGAACAAACCAGATATTATGATTGGGATGCATACACTCCCTGAACTCTCAATGGGTAAAGTAGGTTTCTGTTCGGGTCCATATATGGCATCAGGAGATGAGATTTACATCACAGTAAAAGGCAAGGGTGGGCATGCAGCATTACCCCATACACTTATCGATCCAGTTCTTATTGCTTCGCATATTATTGTTGGATTACAGCAGGTGGTTAGTCGTAAAAATCCTGATTCAATCCCCACTGTACTTTCGTTTGGAAAGGTTATAGCCAATGGGGCCAACAATGTTATACCCGATGAAGTTACCATTGAGGGTACTTTTCGCACAATGGATGAAACATGGCGAGAGAAGGCACATCAACACATCATTAGGCTTGCAGAAGGAATTGCATCGAGCATGGAGGGTAAGTGTGTTGTTGAGATACGAAATGGATACCCATCGCTTTCAAATGATGGCAAACTTACCCAATTTGCAGCTTCATGCGCAATGGATTATCTTGGGGAAAATAATGTTGTTGATCTACCCATAAGAATGACCACTGACGATTTTGCCTATTATTCAGCTATAATTCCATCGGTTTACTTTAGGATTGGAACAAGAAAAGAGCAAGACCCATCATTATCGCTGCATAGCAGCAAATTGATTGTGGACAACAAAGTTCTTGAAAATTCTGTAGGACTTACATCGTGGATGATATTACAGTTGCTGTCCCATTATCATTAAATGCTTTTTCTAAGTGGCTTCGCTCTTCAAATTTAAACTGGATATAAATATGGGAAAAAACCACTTTTTTATTTTTGATTTTAATAATTGCTTATACTTTTGTATCTACATTCATGAATGAAGTTTAACTTAAAAACAAGAGAAATGGCTTATGTAATTAACGATGATTGCACTGCTTGCGGTACCTGCATTGACGAATGTCCCGTTGAAGCAATATCTGAGGGTGATATTTATAAAATTGATCCAGATGTATGTACCGATTGTGGTGCATGTGCTGATGTTTGTCCCGTTGAGGCTATTCATCCAGCATAGCAAAACATTTTAATTAAATAGAAAGAAGTCCACGGTTGCAACCGTGGACTTCTTCTTTTAATACATTAACCTAAACCTAAAACCTTTTCTATGATTTTTTCAACATGGTTAACAAATGAACCTTTCGAAAATTGTCTTCATATGAATAATGAATCCTATACCAAATTGTTTAATTTCATGAAAATTTAATGTTAATTAATTTTCAAGAGAAACTTTAAAAATTATAATAATTCATTGCCAAGTGTCAAAAAAAACGTACTTTTTTGTGATAGGTGAACCTTAAAAAATTATAGTTAATTTTAACTAAAAATATAGCCATGGAGCATACCTGTAAAAATTGTGAAACGGTTCATATAGGTAATTACTGTCATCAATGCGGACAAATAGTTATCAATAAAAGGTTTACACTAAAGCAAGTACTAGGTCATGCTATTACCTCTCTGCTAAACTTTGATATGGGACGAATTTATACCTTCCTTAAAGTGCTTTGGCGACCTCATGTGGTTGTTAACGATTTCATTTCGGGAGCAACCCGAAAATATACAAACCCTGTTTCCTTTGCAGTTTACCTTTTAGTGCTTTTTGCTATTATGACGCACTTTTATAAGGAGGGGCATATTGAATTAGGAGCAGAAGAGACAGTTAGGCAAATTGGTATGCCATACAATAACTTATCAAAATTTGTATTAAAGGTTTATTTAGATTATATAAACTATTTTCAACTTTTTCAAATACCTTTTTTAGCACTATTTACAAGATGGATTTTTAAAAAATATAACTATGCAGAGCATTTTATTCTTCATTGCTACACATTTAGTGCGATAACGATTGCAACTGGTGTAGTGAATTTCATTGCATATTTGTTAATCCGAGATGTGATGAGTGATGTGTATAACTTAGTGGAATATCTTACCTTAATTGCATTTTTTCTTTATTACGCTTATGTTTTTCGGAAATTATTCAGAAGATCTTACATTTCATCTTTTTTTAATGCAGTTCTGATCTTATTTCTTTCTCTGATAAGCATTTCGTTATTTTTGGGTATTGTTTTTAGCATTTGGAATGTTATAATGATTTGACATTCAATGTTTCTCTCATAATTATTTTTTTACAAAGTGTCAGTGCAATGCTCTTTTAATTATCTTATTGAATAAGATATACCATAAACACCCTCTTTTTTTAGCATTTAGTTTAAGGTTTATCAACCTTCGCTTCCCAGCACCTATAAGCCATTAACAAATCCTTAACGGACAAATTTCCTGTTGTAAACCCAATAAGTTCTGCCAATTTCTGGGCTTCTACTAGTATGGGCTGCCGGGTATAATACATTTCGTTAGCAAAGTTCATGTACTTGAGCAGAAGAAAGGCATCGAACCATTGATAAAACCGCTTTTTAAATGTTTCCCGATTTGATGTGTTTGCGTTGATTTGATCAATTGCTTCCCCAAAATTTTTAATACGTAAGAACTCTTGAAGGGAGGGATTCTGTTCCTGTAAATAGCTTAATGAATTTGCTTGGTTTGCCCTGTAGAGATTTTCTACATTCTCGAAGAAAGGTTTTAGGGTTAACCATGAATCGATGTTGTAGGTGAGGTAGGTGTCTTCATCAATTTCAATGAACTTGGTCATGGCTCTGCCAGTACCGAACGGAACCCTATGCGATGGTCGTGGTGATGGGTAAACGCAGCAAACATTCAACTCCCTAAATTTTCCGTGTGGAATTATTTTTTGTAGAAAATAAAAATCTTCGCCAGCCTTATTCTTGTTCATGCCGCCATATCGCACGTAAGCATCGGCACAGCAAGCCATACTTGATCCAACTGTGTGAAAGGAGTAGGGATGCCCAATATATTTTCCAGCTTGTATGTAGTATCTTAGATGAAGTTCGTACTGGGCAATTCCACTATAAATTTTCTGATCATATTCATTCCCCTCAGTTGGATGAGCATAACGAATGGAGCAAGCTTCAGTTTCGGGGAACGATTGCCATAGTTTTTCCAGTTCAACTAGGTAGTTTTCGCTACAGGTTGCATCTGCATCAAAACAGGCTATGATCTTTACTTCGCTTTCAACTTTCGATAACCTCCAAGCGGCTTCGTCCATTCCAATTTTACGTGCCAACCCTACACCTGCATGTTTTTTGGGTAGGTTTGATGCATTGATAGGGATAAGCTGGAAGGCAGCATTATTTTTTAATTCATTTGCTTCGTTGACTATTTTGATACATTCAATTGCATTTTCAACAACATTGTTTGGTGAACCTTCAGGGTAGTTAATAACAACCAGAACTTCCACTGCACTTTGTGGTAGCTGGCAATTCATCAGTGAGTTTAAGGTTTGCCAAAGGTTTGGCTCGTTGTACGATGGAATAACTAATGATATCCCTAGTCCACCATGGGGTTTGGTTGCAACTCTTGGAGCAAAAGGGAGATTCCTATTGAAATATGAATGCACCATAAAAAAATCCCCTACTTTGTTAGGGTAGGGGTGTTTAAATATTATCTAGTTATACTATTTTTTTTGTGGCGTTTTGGAATTAATATATTTAATGTTAATTCCGTCAAGTACTTCGCTGGTGATCTCAATTCCTGGATTGCCGTATAGTAGAGGGCCACCAAAAGAACCACTGAGAATTATGTGATACCCTTTATCCTTGTTATACTCTTTTAGGTAATCGTATATGCTTTGCTGTATCCTTCTTAGCATTACTTGTTCTTCCTCAGCAAATTGCATTCTGAGTTCATCCCTGTAAAGGTATAACTGCTGCTCTTTTTCGGCTAGTTCTTGCTGCATCACTTGTGCTTGTGAACGGGTAACCAGCCCTTTTTGAACCTTATCCTGAAAATCTATCATCTGTTTTTCAAAAGCACGAGTTCTGGTATTCATGTCTGTCTCCATTTTTCTTCCCTTGACCTCCATATCTTTTTGGATATCGAAATACATATCGTAATGGTTCAGCAACGAATCCATGTTTACCCATGCAATGGCTAATCCATCGGCCATAAACTCAATTGAACCTGATGTTTCCCCCTCTTCCAAGTTGCCAGTAACCTTTGGTTTACTAGTGAAGTGAAGTACATAAAGCAAAGCAATGGCAACGGCTAACACGATATTAATTACTAGCGATGTATTTTTCATTTCTTAATTATTAAGTCCAGCTTGATCACCGGAATAGTTTAACATTATTCAAAGTGCTTGCAAATATATTAAAAATTGCTTTTCCAAATCGTTTGTTATTCAAAAAGGCTTTCATCACGTTGAAGAAGCAGTATAGAGTTGAATGGAACGATAACATATTTTTCGTTGCCAAACTCAATCTCAACGCTACTCTCCTGAAGGTATACAGCCAAATCGCCTACTTTTGCCTGCAGAGGGAAATATCGTGCATCTCCCTCCTTCTTCTGCCACGGCTCTTCATATTCACCCGGTACAGGCATTGGATATCCAGGCCCAACCTTAACAACATATCCGCTATGAACTTTCTGCTTTTCCTGAACTCCGGGGGGTAGTAGAAGTCCTGCCTTGGTCCTTTCCTGAGGATTTTTTGGCTTGATCAATACGCGATCACCAACCACTATAAGCAGATTGAGATTCTTTGTTTCAAGCGAAAGTGACATTCCGATATATGTTTATACTTATTTTCACAAAGATATTCCTAATTGACATGCAAAATGCAAAGATATTAAAGGGGTTAAATGCAATATATTTATTTAAGTGTAAATAAATCAGTGTTTTGATTAGATATGATTATAAAAAAACATGCGTTTTTTTATCACTTTTTAACAATTTGGATGACTTCTATTCTACCCATCAACCCCAAAAACCATTTTGGTTTCATGAAAGTAAGTTTCTCCTGGTGTAAGTAGAGTAGAGGGAAAGTTACAATGATTTGGAGTGTCGGGATAATGTTGTGTTTCCAAGCAAATGGCATAATGCTGTTTGTAAACAGATTGGTTATGACCAGTAAAAGAACCATCGAGAGAATTCCCGGAGTAAACCTGAATGCCGGGCTGAGTACAGTAAACTTTTAGTGTACGTCCTGAAGGTTCATGGCTTAGCAGCGCAGCTGGTTTTATTAATTTGCGAGGTTGATTAAGGGCAAAGCAATGGTCAATGCCTCCAGAAATGATCTTGATTCTTTCACCAAGGGATGCAGGGGTTGAAAAATCAAAAGGGGTGTTAACGCATGGCTTTATTTCTCCGGTAGGAATCTGATGTTCATTAACTTCAATTAGATTATTTGAATCTAACCAAAGGGAATGATCATATATTTCGTTTTTGAAACCATTTAAATTAAAGTAACAATGGCTGGTTAAATTAACATGAGTATGTGCATCTGTTTTTGCATGGTAAGTAATTGAAATTTCATTGTCGTCGGTAATGGTGTAAATTACAGTAACCTTTAGGTTTCCGGGGTATCCTTCCTCGTTGTGTAAACTAATGTAATAGAGTTTTAAAACTGCTTTACTACCTATGGTTTCAAGTTCATGGTTCCATAGTTTGGTATGAAATCCATTGCTGCCTCCATGCAAATGGTTAGGCCCATTGTTTATTGGTAGTGAATATTCCTTACCATAAATCATAAAGCGTCCGTTTGCAATACGATTGGCGTATCGTCCAACGATTACGCCAAAGTGAGGATGTCCCTTTAGGTACTGCTCAAGAGTTGGAAAACCTGCTGTGATCTCATCAGTATTACCAAGTCTATCTGGAGTTTCAATGGATGTAATTATTCCCCCATAGTTTGAAATTTTTAGTTTCATCCCATTAGTTGCCTCAAAGTTGAATAGTTTTGGAATGGAACCATCGGGTAATTTACCAAAATCGAGAGTACTTACCTTCATTATTAGTTTATTTGTATTAATGTATGGATTTATGAAACTCTAATTCCAAGGAAGCAGATGTCATCTATCTGATCGCTTGGTGACCCCGAAATAGGGTCGGGGTGATTCATCCACTCTACCAGCTCACGCTCAATGCTTTGTTGCTGATTTTTAGTGTCAAGTTGGGATAACTCTAAGAGGAATTTGCGAAAACGATAGTTTGAAAATTTTTTGTATTCTGGACCCCCAATTTGATCCGTAATGCCATCTGTATATAGGTAAATCATATCGCCTTTTTTGATTTTAACCGTCCTTTTGTTGAAGCCATCAGCTTTTAGATATGCTGATATCCCCATTATATCAGGTTTTAAGTGGAGAAATGTCCCAAGATTATTCTGCTCAATTATATCACTATCACCAAGTTCCGATGGATTAATGTTGGGCGAATTTCTTGCAATGTACCCTGAGCAATGTGCTCCAGCAAAATCGAGTGTAAACTGATCATTTTTGATATCCTCTTCGGTTTTGTACATTGAACATATTGCAATATCAATACCATCCGGTATATCATTCTTCGTATTCTCTTGCTGAAGAGCATTCACAAGGTGTACTCTAAGTAGATTAAGGATTTGGTTGGGCGCGACTATTCTTTCGCGTTTAACAATTTCGTTTAGGAGAGATGTTCCTAACATGCTCATGAATGCTCCTGGGACTCCATGTCCGGTACAGTCAGCGACAGCAAAAAGTGTGATCTCATCAATTTGAGTTACCCAGTAAAAATCACCACTAACAATATCTCGAGGCCAGAATATAGTGAAATAGTTTCCAAAGCAAAGTTTCATTAAACTTGGTTTAGGAAGAACAGCTTGCTGAATAATGGCGGCATAAAAAAGACTATCGGTGATCTGAGAATGTGTTTGTTCAATTAACTTCTTTTGATTTGAAATTTCCCTGTAAGCAATCTCAAGATTGTCTGCCTGAGTTTTTAACTCCTCCTTTTGTTGATTAATCTCAGAAGTTCGTTCCCTAACTTTTTGTTCCAGTTCCTGGTTGATATTGGTAACAATTTGCTGTATTTCTAAAATCTGCTGTTTTTCAAGTCTTTCATTTTCAAGTTGTTTTTCAACCACCTGACGATTTAATCGACCAAAGCGATTTGCCATGGCCAGCGTAAATAGTATTACTTGACCCAGTGAGCCAATTTTTAAACTTGATGCAAGAAATAATGTTTTAGAACTTTCAATTAGGGGTTGATTTTGAACATAGTAAACAAAGAGGCAGAGAAAAATAAAAAAAACAGAATTGGCCAGCAGATAATGGCCTGCCTGAAGATGTTTCTTGCGGTAAACATCAATGGCAAATGCTAAAAGAAAGCAAAAGGTTATAACATGTATTGTATGAACATATGGGGTTATATTCCATAATACCCCAATTTTTACTAGCAATACCAGAATAAGCGGTAATATGTAAAATAATTGCAGGATTCTTAGAATTCTATGCCATGCCTTTAGGCGCATAGTTGGATCAAGGAAAAATCGAGTGAAACTAATATATGAGAATGTAGATATTAAGGCAAAGTAATTTCCTGTGAAACGGTTTATATAATCGGTCTTAAAGATTGCGAATGTAACTCGATCGAAAGCTAAAAAGTACATAGCCATAAAGAAAAATGCCAGAAAAAAGAAGAGAAAACTCTTGTCCTGAAATAGAAAATACTGAAAAAGAATATAAAAACTAAGGGCAACAAAGACTCCAACAATCACAGCCAGCAAAATCCAGCTTTGAAAATATCTTTTCATTTCCAATTTTGCCGGTCGAAGTTCTACATTGACAAAGGGCTTAAATTCTTTTGGAATACTTGTGTCTAGGCGTATGAATAGGGTTAATTCTTCTTCTGGATAAAGGTCAATGGTAATCACTTTGGGGTTTTCAGGGAAACAGCTTTCGGAGCTTTTAACGTATATCCCATTTTTTGCAATTAATTCAACTGTTGTATCTTTTGCTCGATATACTTCATTGTATTGCATTGGGTAAACCCATAGATGCCAGTTAACTAAATGCTTAACCTCGTTCTTAAGAACTATTTTTAACCAATGAACCTTTGCGTCTCTAGTTAGGACATTGCTTTTTCTGTAACGAAATTGAAAATGTGAAGACGTTGCCTGTTCAACGGTAAACTTACCATTAGGATCCACAAGGATTTGAAGATTTTCATTTAATTCGTAACGCTCTTCAAAGGAATTAACAATAAATACGTTAGCCTTTACTGAAAAAGTGGCTAAGGTTATCATTAATAAAAATAGAATTAACCCAAGGCTTCTTCCGGTTTTTTTATAAAAGTGATGAATTGTATATTGTTTACTAGGCATTTAACGAATATCAATATTCATTAAAATTATAGAAATTCCAAATAATAAAAAATGTTATTGGAAAAAAACCAAAAAATACTACATGATTATTTTATACTACTGTTTGATTATAATATTTTTTTAATGAAGAGGTAAGAAAATATTATCAACGAGAATTTTATTGAGCACTTTTTAATTTACAGTGATATTTGATAATCTGTTTAAATATCTTTTTTATTAAATGGGTTACTAATAAGGCTATGTTTTACAAGTATTCATTTCAATTTTCTATCTTTGAAAAATTAATAAAACAACACAAAATCTATTCATTATGTTAATACACAAATCCAAACTCATATTTATTATGGCAGTCATGGTTACAATTTCTTCTTGTCTGGATAGGGAACATAAAAACAAGTATGAACCTATTATTCCTGACATTTACCTGACTAATGAAGAGATTGCCAATGGTGTTCTAACACCAGAGATTCTATGGAAATTTGGCAGACTGGGTGGTGTTCAGGTTTCACCTGATGCGAAATCGGTTGTATTTACCATCACACGCTACTCAATGAATGCCAATAGGGGTGTTACCAGTATTTACACAGTACCAGTTAAGGGAGGAGAGCTACTTGAGTTAACTACAAATGAAACCAACGACTTTAGTCCACGCTGGACGGCTGATGGGAACCGTATCGGTTTTCTTTCAACCCGAAGTGGATCATCCCAGCTATGGGAGATGAACCCTGATGGTTCAAACCCTAAACAGCTTACAAATATTGATGGGGGAATCAATTCATTTTCTTACTCTCCTAATGGCGATAAGATTCTCTACACAAAGAATGTGCAGATTGAAAAAACCCCATTAGATCTTCACCCCGATATGCCAAAGGCCAATGTTAGGATAATTGATAACCTGATGTATCGTCATTGGAACTATTGGCTCGATGGCAGTTACAGCCATATATTTGTGGCATCATATTCCCAAGACGAAGTGGGAGAAGGGAAGGATATAATGGAGGGAGAACCTTGGGATGCACCAATGTCGCCTTATTTTGATGATGCAGAGATTGCATGGAGTCCATGTGGAAAAATTATTGCATATTCATGTAAGAAGCAGCACGGTAAGGAGTATGCCATTGGTACTGATGCAGATATTTATCTACACAACGTTGAAGATGGGACAACCAAAAATATCACCAAGGGGATGGTTGGGTTCGATAAATACCCTGTTTTTTCGCCGGATGGTAAACACATTGCATGGCAGAGTATGGAAACACCGGGCTACGAGAGCGATAAACATCGCTTGTTTGTGATGAACCTCTCTACAGGAGAAAAATTGTACTTAACAAAGGATTTTGACCAGAATGCCGATAACATAACTTGGAGTGGTTGTGGATCAAACATACTTTTCATCAGTGGAATCAATGCTACACAACAGATTTATAAGGTTAATCTAGAATCAGGAGTAATAAAACCCATGACAGATGGTTGGCATAATTTTACCTGGTTTTCGCCTGCAAAAGGAACGCTGGTTACTCAGAAGATGACCATGAGCATGGCCTCTGAACTTTTCACCATTAATCCTGAAACAGGTGAGCAGACCCAGTTAACGTTTATCAACAAGCATATCTACGATAGTATTAAAATGGGTGAAGTTACCCAGCGATGGGTAAAAACTACTGATGGCAAGGATATGCTCGTATGGGTTATTCTGCCACCAAATTTCGATAAAACAAAAAAATACCCTGCCATTCTTTATTGCCAAGGAGGTCCACAAAGTGCTGTTGATCAATTCTGGAGCTACCGTTGGAACTTTCAGATTATGGCAGCCAACGATTATGTTATTGTTGCTCCCAATAGGAGGGGAGTCCCTTCGTTTGGGCAGGACTGGAATGCCCAGATCTCTGGTGATTATAGTGGTCAGAACATTAAGGATTACCTTAGCGCCATTGATGATGTGAAGAAAGAACAATGGGTTGACGAGAACCGTTTGGGTGCTGTGGGTGCCAGCTATGGGGGATACTCCGTTTACTACTTGGCAGGAGTACACCAGAAGCGTTTTAAGGCATTTATTGCGCATAATGGTATGTTTAACTTCGAGAGTTTTTATGCAGCAACAGAGGAAACATTCTTTCCCAATCACGACTTTGGTGGCCCTTACTGGGATAAAAGCAACAAGGTTGCACAGCGTACCTACGCCAATAGCCCGCATAAGCTGGTTCAGAACTGGGATACTCCCATCATGATCGTTGTGGGTGAGAATGATTTTCGCATTCCTTATCAAGAAGGATTGCAAGCTTTCAATGCGGCTCAACTTCAGGGTGTTTCAAGTCGTTTATTGGTTTTCCCGGATGAGACCCATTTTGTAACCAAACCCCAAAATGCAGTTATCTGGCAGCGCGAATTCTTCGGCTGGTTAGATAAGTGGTTGAAATAAATCTTATTATAAAAAAGCGTGGCTTTATGTCACGCTTTTTTTATACAGGATATTTTGAGCAATAAAAGGGTTTAATCGGTTATCGTAAATCGTGTTGATACGTTTTGTGCTTTGCTTGAAATATTAATAAAGTAAACCCCGGATACCAACCTTTCGATTGGAAATAGATGTTTTAATTTGAAGGTGTTTGTTCCCTGATGTAGTTGAATGCTTTGAATGCGTACAATGATTTCTCCAGTAGCTGAAAGAAGTGAAAGATTGATAGAACCTGAAATCTTTGTATTAATCTCAAGTATACTTTCCTGGTTGATGGGATTTGGAAAAACATTCAATCCATAGGCAATATGGTCAGAGTTAATTTGAGTAAGCGTAAAGTTAAAGTACAAATCACCATTCTCGCTATCAATAATTGTATCGCATTCTACGATTAATGTTTCATCAGCGTTATAACTTGCAGTTCCGTAATATTTTCCGAAAGGAACTTCGGTAAATACAAGTGATTCGGATGTGGTAGTGCCATTGTAAATGTTTTCAGGTCCTTCAACATTGACAATAATACCTTCGATGTAATTTGAGTTTTGATCTAAAGCATGACAAATTAAATTGCGGCGAAGCATCTGAAGATCAAAATCAACATTCTCTGTAATAGCTTCTGGTTCAACTACAATATCTTCAAGGGTTTGTTCCGCTGTGTAAGGGTGCGAGGCAGTAACTGAATAGGTGCCAGGTTGAATTGTAATGCTGTAATTTCCGTCCTCATCAGGTGATGTTGATATGTCGCCAACCGAAATGGTAACTTCAGTTACATCAGCCATATTGCCTTCAATGCTTACAATACCGGAAATACTTCCTGATGCAATAGGTATACCAAGGCTACCATCGGGATTAAGATTTTGTGCAAAGATGTTGGTTGCACCCGTGCGGTTATCCTCCCAGGTAAAAACCCATTGATCGTTGTAGAATTTTGATATCTCAGGATGTACCTTATTGCTTTGCGCTGATGAAATGGGAAGCGATTCGGTTTCCCATACAAATTCTCCTTGTTCGTTGAGCAATACTACACGATAAGTACTTTCGACTTCGGTTTGAGCATCTTCATATACTAGCATAACGTCATCTTCGTTGGGCATGACAAAAAGAGAATAAACTGTTTTATTGGAGAGAGGAAAGATTACCTTGCCACTTGAACACCAAACTATACTTCCCTCCAGTGATACCTTTTGGCCGTAGATACCCCACAAATTCTGGTCACCGTTCACTTCGTCCCAGTAAACGTATAGAAATGGATCATCAGCAGTTTTTGCCAGTTTTGGGTAAAACTGGTTGGTTTCATTATTGTATGACAGGAGTAACCCGTTGGCCTGAAACTGAGTTTCCCCATTTGCATCGACATATTGAACCCATGCAGAGGCTTGAGTTCCCGATAGAGTATAATCGTGCCATGCAATATAGAAACCATCATTTCCATCGCTTACAAATGGCAAAATTTGAGTCCATGCAGTCATTGTCCCAGCATCAGATACCACTGTGTTATTTTCCCAAACAGGTTCTCCGTCGGAATTGAAGCGTTGAGCAAGGATATGCCTAATGGGAGCCCATGCAGGACCGCTATCCTCAAAAAATTTCAGCAAAACATCATCTTCTCCAACGGGCATTAGTTGTGGCCAGGAATAACGATTTGCACAGCTTAGCGTGATACCCCAATCACCCCAAAGTTTAATACCCTCTGGATTAATCTTTTGTAAAATAATAAAATCGTCCGACTGCCATGCAAAAACTGAGTTGTTATTAGCAGTTACAGTAACTTTTGGAGCAACGTCGAACGCAGTGCTGTTTGATAGCATTATTCCATCTTCTCCCCAAACAAATTCGCCATCAGGAGATATTCGATAGGCAACTGTGTTATTATTTCCTCCGCTACGGATATCCTGCCAGGTAAGTATGGCGTGATTTTCATGATCGGCAACTATATCCCAGTCGGTAAGCCAGGTCATAGATGGGTGGTCGCTGATTAGAATACCATTACCTTCCCAAAATGCATTACCCTCAGAATCCAACCTCTGCAATCTTACATTGTAGCTATTACTCACCGAAGAGAAATACCCAATATAGTAGTTGCCATTAGGGCATACAGCTATTTTAGGGATAACTTGTTCTCCAGATAGGTTTGTAATCTGTGTGTTAATAAGAGGATCATTGCTCCATTGCGCCAATGAGATTATTGGAGAGAGCATCAGGCTAATAGTAATAATTTTTGTTTTCATAGGCTTTTATCTGACTTCAAATTAAACGAACGCAATGATTATTAACAGATAAAGATAATCAAAAAAAGTTGACATTATTCCTTTGGAAGGGGGTTGGATATCAATATTTTATCAATCTGTGTTGTTGTATTTAAATGGTTTATAATGAGCACCTAGTGAAAATTGATATTACTTTATAATGTTTAGAGAATCAAAAGTTTTTATTGCCTTTTGCTTAGCTTCGTTATAGTGGCTGCATACGTTATTCCTTCCAATGAGGAAGTCAATTCGATTCTTTTCCAGTTCTTTTCGAACTTCAGGTTGCACACCCGATAGGATCAGTTTAACATTTATCGCTTGTAGGAATTTAATTGTTTCGCGAAAGTTATGAATACCTGTGGAGTCGATAAATGGGACAAATCTCATTCGAAGAATCAGCACTTTTGCTGTTTTTCCAAAGTTTTTTAAGGTTTCACGGTATTTTTGTGCTGCAGCAAAAAAGAAAGGACCTTTAATTTCGTAAACTTCAACACCTTTGGGAAGATCAGAGTAATCCTCAAGTGCATCCATATCGGTATCGGCAGCAATAACTTCGCTTGCTTTAGACATTCGTTGCATAAATAGTAAAGCAGCCAGCACCATCCCAATTTGAATGGCCACTGTTAAATCTATAAGTACGGTTAGAAAAAAAGTTGACAGCAGTACCACCATGTCGTATCGCGACCCACGAAGGATAGCTAAAAACGATCGCCATTCGCTCATGTTATAAGCAACTACCACAAGGATTCCTGCCAGACAGGCCAGTGGTATTTGTACTGCCCATTTCCCGAAAAATAGGACTATTAGTAAAAGTGTGATGGCATGCACCATGCCAGCAACTGGGGTTCTTCCGCCATTTTTCACATTGGTTGCCGTGCGTGCAATGGCACCCGTTGCGGGTATTCCCCCAAATATCGACGATGCAACGTTGCCAATTCCCTGAGCAATCAGTTCGGTGTTGGAACGATGATTGCCGCTAATCATCCCATCGGATACCACAGCCGAAAGTAGCGATTCGATGGCTCCAAGCAGAGCAATGGTAAATGCTGGTGCAATGTAGTGGCTGATATTGCCTATGTCGATGGAGGGAATGCTAACGTCAAAGGTATTTGGCAGATCGCCATATACTGATCCTATGGTTGATACCGGAAGTTTAAAGACCATAGGAATAATAGTCATTACAATAATTGCTATGAAGGAGCCGGGAATAAGTTTGATTACCCTTTTGGAGTATATGATGATTAGAACAGTTCCTATGGAGATTAACAATGCGTAAATACTAATACTGCTAAAACCTTTTATGTAAACCATCCACTTTGCGATAAATCCAGAGGGTATATCGGTAATGGACATACCAAAGAACTCTTTGATCTGGGTTGAAAATATGATAAGGGCTATACCGCTCGTAAATCCTACGATTAGTGGATGTGGAATGAATTTAATGATCGTACCCAGTCGCAACATTCCAAATGCAATAAGCATTACCCCTGCCAGAAATGTAGAAACAATCAAGCCCTCAATTCCATACTGTTCGATTATACCAAAAACTATTACCACAAATGCACCTGTTGGTCCACCAATTTGTACACGGCTACCCCCTAAAAATGAAATGATAAAACCGGCAACGATGGCTGTTATCAAACCCTTTTCGGGTGAAACACCCGATGCAATAGCAAAAGCAATTGCCAGTGGCAAGGCGACGATTCCAACTATTATACCCGCTAATACATCGCTTTGCATCTGCTTTTTACTGTATCCTTCACCGAAAACAGTGAATAGTTTTGGTTTAAAGAAAGTATTCATACAACAATTATTTATCAAAATTTATATTCTTATTTTTTCAAGAAATAATATTCAAATAAAGGGGAAGGAAAAAGCCAAAAAAATTGCGCAAAACTAAAGAATATTTATCATCTTAATTAAGCACAAGGTATTAAAAAATAAAAAAATACGCAATTAGTTAATTTAAAAACATTTAACTCAGACTTCTCTTCGATATTTTTTTTTATAGTTTTGTGGTCATTACCTAAAAGTATGATAAAACCTAGACATAGTACAATACATAGCTGGTTGATAAAACTTTATATCAATTTTATCATAAAATCTGATTTTAGGGATGTGCTGATTGTTGGAGAATTAAAACCTGATAACAGACCAATTCTGCTTATCCCAAATCATTTCAGCTGGTGGGATGGTTTTTTTGCATGGTATTTAAACCAGAAACTTTTTAGGAAACGATTTCACATAATGATGCTTGAGCATGAACTGGCTAAGCATATGTTTTTTAGTAGAGTCGGTGCATTTTCCATCGATCAAAAATCGAGAGGTATTATCGAAAGCCTTAATTTTTGCTCAAAGATTCTTTGTGAAAATAGTAATATGTTGGTTTTTTACCCTCAGGGGAAGTTTACTAGCCAACATCAACAAGAGGTAACTTTCCAAAGGGGTGTTGAACGTGTTTTAAACCAAGCACCAGATTCCAGAGTGATATTTGCAGCATTTTTAACCGATTACTATGGGTATCGTAAGCCAACATTAACCATTGCCCTCAAGGAGTATGATGGTCTACATATGCTTTCAGAAATAGAAAATAGTTTTAACGAACACATAAGGCAAAGTGTTATTAACCAAGATAATCTGTTTGCAACATGACCCCCTTTTTTTACATATCCCTTTTTCTTGTACTCTATGCTTCCCTTAGGTTCATGGTGTCGTTATTTAATTTTCTCACCCGTCCAATTTTGCCGCACGGCAAAGTAGATGGGGACCCAATGGTTTCGGTGTTAATTCCTGCTCGAAATGAGGAAGCCAATATTGCTAAAATACTTAAAGGGTTATTGGCACAATCCTATTCGAATTGCGAAATAATTGTTTACGATGATCTGTCAACAGATAATACGGCTGTAATTGTTAATAATTTTACTGAGGAGTATGAAAATGTTAAGCTAATTAAGGGCGAAGAGTTGCCAATGGGTTGGCTGGGGAAGAACCATGCGTGTTACCAATTGGCGTTGAGAGCTAAAGGAGATTATCTGCTTTTTCTTGACGCAGATGTTGAAATATCTGAATGGTTTGTTGTTAATGCATTAGCCTATATTAGAAGAAATAATCTGACTTTGTTAAGCATGTTTCCTCATCAAAGGATGATAAGTTGGGGTGAGAGTTTGGTGGTTCCCACCATGAACTGGATTTTACTTAGTCTATTACCTCTTCGGTTGGTGAGTTGGAGCAAGCGTAGATCTTTGGCTGCAGCCAACGGTCAAATGATGATGTTTGAGGCAAGTAGCTATGGAGAGAATCAGTGGCATGAAAAAGTAAAATCTTCTCCAGTTGAGGATATCGGCATAAGTCGATTGGTTAAAAGGCAAAAGCTACGCATGGCAATACTCCTGGGCTCTGATGACATCTCGTGCCGTATGTATGGTTCTTATTCACAGGCCATTGAGGGTTTTGCCAAGAATTTAACAGCCTTTTTTGGGGGGAGCGGATTGGTTGCATTGCTCTTTGCATTAATGGGTACAACTGGACCCATCCTAGTTGTATACCACTTACCATTTCCCTTAACTTTTCTATATTTCTTCTGCCTGATTTCTGCCCGAATGCTAGCTGCACGACTTTCTGAACAATCCGTTTTCTTAAATGTTTTACTATGGCCAATACAGCATGTTTCATTTCTGCATATGGTAATAAGAGCTGTAGTTTTAAGAAAACAAAAAGGATTATTATGGAAAGGACGACAAATAGCCTAAGTATAATCTGCAAGCATAAATACCTTAAGTTTATTGGCTTATTTTTATTTGCTCTAAATTTTTCTGTCAAAGACTTAGTAGCTAATCCAATAGTTTCCAACTACGATTATAAACTTTATCAAAGCTATATCTCTGGAGATATGGTTTCGTGGGCAAAAATTATCGATGAATTGAATTGTTACCACGAAAAAAATCCTTCAAATGAGATTCTCTTTAGTATAGTTCAGGCTCAGTATGGCTATATTGGTTACCTAATAGGAGCAGGTCAAAATCGATTAGCCAGAGAATACCTTAAGGTTGCAGAAGAAAATGTGGATAAGCTGCTACAAAATCAACCTCAAAATGCTGATGCCTTGGCCATTAAAGCATCACTTATTGCATACAATGTTGCATTAAGTCCTTATAAAGCACCAATTCTGGGTCCACGAAGCGTTAGCCTGATAAACGAAGCCTACAGGCTAAAGAATAGTTCCATTCAGGCACTTATCGAAAAAGGGAATTCGTTACATTATGCTCCAAAGTTTTTTGGAGGTGACCCTGAGGAGGCTGTGAGTTACTACATCAAGGCTATCATTGCTTTTGAGAACCAGAATAATGGCGTCGGCCTTCAATCGTGGCTTTACCTCAATACCCTTGCGCAGCTAGCCTTGGCGTACGAGAAATCGAAGCAACCTCAGCGTGCACTCAAAACTTACCGCGAAATACTTACAATTGAACCCGATTTTAAATGGGTTAAGGATGACCTTTATCCTCAACTCTTAAAGATAAACAAGAAGGCTACAAACATTAAATGAAATGAAAAACCCGCTTCTATAAGAGGCGGGTTTTTGGATGAAAACAGTTAACTAAACCTAGTAAGGTTTAGTTTGAGTAGTTGTATTTCCATTAGCATCAGTAACAATGATCTTAACGTCTGTTGGATTAGTTCTTGAACTGAGTTGATTTGATCCAGAGGCATTGCTGCCGCTAACACTTATATTAGCACTTGCAAGCACTGTGCTCCCATTTAAAAGTTCCAATCTTACAGTTGACAAGTCGCCATCAACATCAGATACTGCCCAACTAATATTTGCCCTTCTCCAGGGTCCAGTTGAAGACCTGGTGTGAGTATATGTATCAATAGCAGGAGGGTTATTTCCACCTGATGGAGGAGAGGTAACTGTTACATTTTGTGCTTTGGTTCCAGTAGCACCCTCGTTATCAGTAACGGTTAGGGTAACAGAATAGGCTCCTGCTGCTGTATAGGTGCGTGATGGAGAAATGCCACTACCAGTAGTTCCATCGCCAAAGTTCCAGGCATAGCTTACAATGTTACCATCGGGATCGCTAGAGCTACTTGCATCGAAAGAAACTACCAAGTATTCAGCGGAATAAGTGAAGTTTGCTACTGGAGGCTGATTAACAGGAGGAGGAGTTCCACCACCAAAACCAAGGGTGTAAAGCATATGATTGTTTGTCGAATTTGAGATTGTCACCACATTTTTGGTGCTGTTATCTGTAATCGCATTGTACACCTGTTGTGAAGTTGCATTTGGGTTGTTCTGTAAAAACAGAGCAGCAGCACCTGCAACGTGTGGCGAAGCCATACTAGTACCACTAATCGTATTAGTGGCTGTATTGCTGGTATACCATGTTGAGGTGATGCTTGATCCTGGTGCAAAAATATTGACACAATCACCATAGTTTGAATAAGAGGCCCTTGCATCGGTGTTGGTGGTTGCTCCTACTGCATATGACTTCGGGGCACGTGCGGGAGAGGTATTGCAAGCGTTCTGGTTTTCGTTTCCAGCGGCTACAATAACAGGAACACCAGCATTAAACATACTAGTAACTGCATCGTCAATTGCTGTGCTAGCACCACCACCTAGGCTCATATTGGCAACTGCTGGTTTGATGTGGTTTGCTGTAACCCAGTCCATCCCTGCAATAACACCGCTTGTGGTACCTGAACCCCTTCTGTCAAGTACTCTTACGGATATCAAGATAACGTTTTTGGCAATCCCGTAAGTAGTTCCTCCAACTGTACCCGCTACGTGGGTTCCATGGCCATTCTGATCCTCGCTAGTTCCTCCAAAAGCATCGAAGCCTTGCTGAGCACGACCACCAAAATCAACATGGGCCGTACGAATACCTGTGTCAATAATGTATGCCCTAACGCCTTGCCCTGTGGCATCCCATGTATAGGTTTGGTTAAGTGGTAAATTTCTTTGGTCAACGCGGTCAAGACCCCAAGTTGCGTTAGTTTGTGTGTTGAAGGCTGTAACAACTGCATCGGGCTCGATGTATTTTACACGTTTATCTGAGCTGAGTTGAAAATATTCATCGTCAGTAAGTGTTGCCGAAAATCCATTAAGGGCATAGCTATAAACATAACCCAGACTTTTTTCTTGAACATTGTATTCTCTTAAAAGTTCAATTGTTTCTTTTCTTGCTTGCTTAATACTTTCTTCGTAGGTAAAAATACCTTGAGATTTTGGGTTAACTTCATCATCATAAATAATAATGTATTGTCCTTTAATGATATCGCCTGCTGTAAGATCAGGCTCTTGAAATAGTTCTTTGTTACAGGAATTAAACGATAGCGTAAAAACAATAATTGCAATAAGACTCGTTAGAGTTTTCCATAATTTTCTCATAGCTAATAGGTTTTAGGTTTGTAAATAATAATAGTTTTATCAAAGTAAAAAAAAATAAAGTTATTTGTCAAAAATTAGTATAAGTTTTTTTCATTTTTTTTTAATACCTTTTTCATAGTTAATTATGAGTTGGAAATATTTAAAAAATGTTTTACAAAGATTTTTAATAAAGATTATTGAACAGCATTTAGCCCATATTTTTCATTTTCGAGATTATATAGGGATGAATAAAAAAATAACCATTAAATGCTAATTTGCAAAGAATCAGGATAACATAATAATTACTAATAATACTTCAACCAAATATCACCCTTTGCATCTGACTTTAGGTGGACTAAAGAAGATTCATTTATTGATACTTGAAAAAACAGGGATAATTTTATAATAAGTCGATTCTGAAAAAAGGTGGAATAATATTATATCTTATAAATTATGCTTAGAAACGAGTTTGAATTCCAACCCTTTTTGTCTACATTTCGTCTAATATATTGAGTAACCATTTATCGAAAGAAAGTGATGAAGTTAAAAAACTTAGCGATTATATTGTCATTCTTACTGTTTTTGACATCATGTGCAAAAGATGAACTTACATTACCCGCAGAAGTTAACTTTGTTTTTGGAATGATATGCCATCAATCCTGCGAAACTGACCAACCAAAAAGCACTAGTCAAATTAATATGAATGATAATTTCAGTATTGATCAAGGGAAAATTGTCATAGATGCAATTGAGTTTGACGGACGAAGAGAAAAGGGGAAAGACGTTTACTTTATCTCCAACTTTGCTTCAGCAATAATTGCCGATTTAGAAAACCATACCACAAGTAATTCAGTTCGGTTTGATATACCACAGGGAGAATACAACAAAATTGATATTACATTTCATTTAGGTAACACTCAGGAGTTGCCCATTGTTCTGCAGGGAACCCTTAATATTGGTGCAAATACCCAAATACCCATTCGTTTCGAATTTATGTATAATGA
Organism: uncultured Rikenellaceae bacterium; assembly: GCA_964509385.1. Taxonomy (GTDB): domain Bacteria; phylum Bacteroidota; class Bacteroidia; order Bacteroidales; family Tenuifilaceae; genus MWFE01. Next base: position 3,053 of record CAZDXY010000012.1, on the reverse strand, counting down.
ACAATTTCAGATACGAGCCAAAGGAAGGCAATTTGGTCAGAATATAATTCTTAGAAAGGATAAACCTTCAACAGCTACTGCATTACTGGATGCAGAATTTTTATTCAGATTTATCAATATTGGAATGATTATTAATGCTGATTTAATTAACCTAAATGGAGTTGACGTTTTGCTAATAAACAATCAACATAATGTATCAATTTTTAATCAGCTGGCGAATAGATTACATAATTCACTAACAATTACCTTCGATTAGATTTTAATGAGCAGCGAAATTTATAGTGAGGAGGAAATTGTTGAGGGTTGCCGACAGGGGAAAAGACGTTTTCAGGAATTACTCTATCGACGTTTTGCACCTAAAATGTATGGCATATGCCTAAGCTATGCAGGGGAACGTACATTAGCACAGGACATATTGCAAGAAGCTTTTATAAAGATTTTTAATAAGATGGATAGTTTTAAGGCTGAAGGTTCTATTGAGTGGTGGATTAGAAGGATTGTGATTAATACTGCCATTGATTTTTTAAGGAGTAGAACAAAATTTGACACATTCATGGATAAAGAAGTTGAGGGTATTACGAGTCAAGTTGAAAATGATGCTCTACCCAATATGCAGCTAAAACGGCTTCTTCATCTCATTGCCAAGTTGCCCCATGGGGCAAGAGTTGTTTTCAATCTTTTCGCTTTAGAAGGTTTTAATCATAACGAAATTGCTCAGCAGTTAAACATATCCGTTGGAACTTCTAAATCGCAGTATAATAGAGCACGTAATTTACTAAAGTCATGGCTTGGAGATATTAATTCATAGAAAATGAAATTAGAAAATTGGTATAAAACTATTGTTGAATCAAACACCGAGATACCACCTGAAAGCGTGTGGAGTAATATTCAGGATAATCTGGATGTGGAATTGGTATGGGATAGGGTTAGTAGTAAACTTGCGATTTCAAGAAAAAAAAAGTTGCTTGTTGTCTTTGCCATGGCTGCTTCAATTCTTCTAATCATTTCAATAACAGGTTATTTGTTATTTTTCTCAACTAATCGAATGGAAAAAATCCAAATTGTGCAAAATGAGAATGCACTTGATTTTAAATCTGAAGAAATACCCAATATAAGAAATACGCAAGATCCTATCCAGCATTCAGGTAAAGAACCTGCTACCTTAACCATCAAGATTTATAATGAAGAATCAGAAAAGAATGAGATTTATTTTAATTCTAACCCCACGGATTATGAACAAGTAACATTAGAAAATTATTTAAACCCTATTGCTTCAATTCAAACATTTAAATTTCAGGTACAAAAACAAATTGATAAATTTTCTTTAGATGTTAAAAATCAATTTTTTGCAGAAGATTTTAAGGAAAGCAGAAGTTCATTCACAAACTTTTACATTGGTCTATCGGGACAAATTGCTAACACATGGCTACTTAATAGCAAAACAATCGAAGGACTTAAAAAAACTGAGTTTACAGCAACAAATCCCTCCTTTGGGAAAAATGTTGGAATCCTCTTGGGGACAAATCTTACAAAACGGTTGGATTTGAAGGCCCATTTTTTTTGGATAAGCCAAACCAATCAAAGTTACAATGAGTACATTAATGGACTTTACGTTAGTAACAATTTAGAGTTAAATTACTATACAGCATGTTTCCTCTTTAAGTATAAAGTAATGAAAAATAGTGGAAAACATAACGTGTTATTTGGAGGCTACTCCGGTTTTATTCAGAATGCAACTCAAAGCATAGATGGGACCAAAACGGTAATTCTGGATGAGTATAATAACGTGGACTATGGATTGGTAATTGGCTATGAATACCCAGTACAATTGAATAAAAGGATAACTTTAAGTACCGGTGTGATAACAAAAATTGGTCTTAGCAATATATTCACTGGAAATGAAATAATACCCTCTTACTTGAATAAAACTCAAAATGCCTCGGTTAACCTATCATTTTCTCTTAATTATTCCTTTTTTTAATTTTCAATTCCAACCATTAAAACTTTTCTATCGTCTTTAGAATAACGATAACCATTAATTTTTACAAATATGAAAAGATTAAACTTTTTTATGATGCTATTTGCCATGCTCAGTTTGGCATTTGTTGGTTGTAATAAGGACAAAACAGGAACCCTAAACCTTTCTATAACCGATGCTCCAATTGATTCTGATGGTATAGTTGGTGTATACATAACGATTAACGAAATTCAGTATCATTTAGGAGGTGGTGATTGGGAAACTTTTACTGATTTTGTAGGACCTCAGACCTATAATTTACTTGATCTAACCCATGGTGAATCGTCATTAATGGGCAACTTGGAAATGGAAGCGGGAACCTATACACAGCTTCGATTTATTCTCAATGCACCTGTTTATGGTGGGGGAACCCCTTCAAACCCCGGGTGTTATCTCGTATTCGAGGATGAAACCACAAAGCCTTTGTTTGTTCCAAGCTCTTCAGTTTCGGGATTTAAAGGGGTTGGTGCTTTTAAGGTGCCATTAAATGGGAGTGTTGGTGTAACCGCTGATTTTGACATTCGGAAATCAGTTCTAGAAACAGGCTCAGGAATGTACATTCTAAAACCAACTATTAGGCTAATAGTTGATAATCAGGCTGGTAAAATAAGCGGAAGTGTAATCCACATACCTGCTGATACTCAAATAGTTATTTATGCATACGAGGAGGGAAACTATACAGAAACAGAAGCAAATGAACCAGAACCCGAAACCCCTCGCTTCCCTAACGCTGTGAGTAGTGATTTAGTTGATGAAACAGGTTGTTTTCATATTGCCTTTTTAGCTCCGATGACCTATCAATTGGTCGTTACAGCAAATGTGGATGGCAATTTTTCCGAGGTGCTTGGAATTGTTGAAAATGTATTGGTGGAAAGCAAAAAAACAACTTCCGTTACCATTGATTTAGATAATTTGTAATGGTTTTTTTGTAGTAAAAGATAAAAAAAGGGCTGTCTCAATATCTAGACAGCCCTTTTTTTAAATTAACGTGAGTTCGATGTAAGAAAAGTTTGATTTTTCTTTGAAAGCATAGGGA
>CAZDXY010000011.1:5652-51718 GCA_964509385.1 uncultured Rikenellaceae bacterium | reverse complement strand
AGGTGGTACCTTTATTATGGGCAGAGTGGAGCAGGATATTATGTACGATTGGAACTCAATACCCAGAAGGGTTACGGTTGCATCGTTCTATATGGATGAAACTGAAGTTAAAAACGTTGACTACCGGGAGTACCTTTTCTGGTTACGAAGGGTTTACGTTTCTTACCCTCAAGTTTATAAAAATGCTCTCCCTGACACCTTAGTTTGGCGAAGCCCTTTAGGCTATAACGATCCTTACGTTACCAACTATTTCAGACACCCTGCATACAACGACCATCCTGTGGTTGGTGTTAGCTGGCTACAAGCAAGCGATTACTGCCTATGGCGAAGCGATAGAGTGAACGAAATGCTATTGGTTAAGGGTGGTTGGATTAATCTCGATTTGCAGCAAAAAGACCATGAGAACTTCAATACCGATGCATACTTATTGGACAAATACGATGCTTCAGTTAGAAATACCAAGCCCAGCCTAAAACCTGGCGAGGAGGAAGGTAGGAAAATAACCTTTGAGGATGGCATTCTTTTGCCAAAGTACAGACTTCCAACTGAAGCAGAATGGGAGTTTGCTGCCTCTGGATTGATTGGAAATACTTATGATGAAAGAATTGTTGAAAGAAGAATTTATCCATGGAATGGACATAATGTTCGTAATAGTGCATCCAGAAACAGAGGTGAAATGATGGCCAATTTCGTTCGCGGGAGAGGTGACTATATGGGTGTTGCCGGAAATCTCAACGACAGAGAGTTGATTCCTGGACCAGTAAAATCCTATTGGCCTAACGACTTTGGGTTGTACTGTATGGCAGGAAATGTTAACGAGTGGGTTTTGGATGTTTATCGTCCCCTCACATTTCAGGACATGGATGAATTCAGGCCATACCGTGGTAACGTTTTTCAAACTCTTGACCTAAACCCTGATGGATCAGTCAAAAATGTTGATAGTCTTGGTAGGGTTCGTTTTAGAGACGTTTCTCCTGAAGAAGCCGCTCATGAATGGGAAGACGTTGAAGGTTATGGGGAAACTTCTGATAAGATGTACTATCAAGGACAAACAACACGACTTGATAGACCAAATGATGGCATGACTACTCTCATTAACGATAGGGTTAGAGTTTATAAAGGTGGTTCATGGAAGGATCGCGCATATTGGCTAAGCCCTGGCACCCGTCGATTCTTAGATGAAGCATCATCTCAAAGCGACCTTGGTTTCCGTTGTGCCATGGAGGCAGTGGGCTCTCAAGCAAGTGATAAAAGAAGATAGTTTTGTACAGAATCAATTTAGACCTCATTAATTAAATAATGGGGTCTTTTTTTTTAGTTTAAGAATAAACTCTTCAATCGAAAATGGATATCGTTGAAAAGATATATTCACTCTATGTGAAAGGTCATAGGATTTGCACCGATAGTAGATCTATTGACAAGGGTGATATTTTTTTTGCATTAAAGGGTGAAACTTTTAATGGAAACAGATTTGCAGTTCAAGCTATTGAAAGAGGCGCTGAAATAGCATTAGTTGATGATCCCTTCCTAAAAGAATATCCAAAAGTTATATTTGTTCCTGATGTATTAGAATTTTTGCAAGCATTAGCATCCTATCATAGATCTAAACTGAACATACCAATCATTGCTCTTACTGGAAGCAATGGCAAAACAACTACCAAGGAGCTGATAACATGTGTTCTAAAAGATAAATTCAAGACTTTTTCAACTCAAGGTAACCTTAATAACCATATTGGAGTTCCTCTTACAATTTTATCTGTTCCCGTTAATGCTGAAATGGCAGTTGTTGAATTGGGAGCAAACCATGAGGGCGAAATCAGCAAACTCTGTGAAATAGTAAAACCTACACACGGTCTAATTACAAACATAGGAAAAGCACATCTTGAGGGTTTCGGTTCTATTGATGGGGTTAAAAGAGCAAAAAGTGAACTATACAACTTCTTGTTTAAATCTGATGGCAAGGTATTTATTGATACAAATAATAAAGAACTTAATGAAATAATCATTAAGTTCCCTTTTAAAAACAATGTTATTCCTTACGGAAGAGACCTTTATCATGTGAATAGAATTGCTTCAAAAAAGGGAAAATTATCTTTTAACTTCTCCGTCTCAAGTGGAATTACTTTTAGCATTAAAACTCAATTTGCCGGAGAGTATAATATTGAAAATATTCTGGCAGCCTTTTGTGTAAGCAATTATTTTAATGTTGATAATAAAAAAGCCATTCAATGCATTGAGAGTTATATCCCATCGAATAATCGTTCACAAATTATAAATACTAAAAGTAACACTCTTATAATTGATGCATATAATGCCAATCCAAGTAGTATGGAGTTTGCTTTGCATAATTTTTCTAACACTCAACATAGATATCCTAAAGTTGCCATCCTAGGGGAAATGCTTGAACTAGGAAAATATACAGAATCAGAGCACAATAGAATTGCCGAGATGGCAACGCGTTTGGGTTTTGAACTATTGGTATTTGTTGGGAATGGTTTTAAACAAACCCAGCACAATCATTTATGGTTCTCAACATCAAAAAAGTGTTTGAAATATTTTGAATCAAACCCCTTAACAAAAAAATTCATATTAATAAAGGGATCAAGAGGCGTTAAGATGGATATCATCGCTGATTATCTATAGCAAAAAATCACTTCTATGAATTAATTAAATAAAAAAAGAGGCGTTAAGCCTCTTTCTTTTAGGTTAAGTTCAACCCATCTAAATAGTGAGTTGAATAAATATATCTTTTTATCTTATGAGTAGGCGTTTTCTCAAAAGGTTCAACTTGTTCTAAAACTAAATGAAGCCTTGAGAATGCTGAAACCCTAGAATTAACATATACTTGAATTTCTTTCATAATTTCCTGCGCTTTTTCTTCAAGATTCTGATGAATGTTGTGAGCAGCTTCCTTCAAATCACTATATTTTGCTTGCAACTCTTCATAATTTAGATGTACTTTAGCAACTAATTTGCCACGCATTTCATAAACCATTGATTCAATCACCATAGCGTGAGTATTAATAACATCCTCAATATCTTCAGGATATATATTCTCACCACTTGGGCCTACTATCATATTTTTAAGCCTTCCTTTCAACTCTAAAAATCCATTTGGATGAAGAATTCCTAAATCACCACTTTTTAGCCACCCATCCTCAGTAAAAACCTCCTTTGTGGTTTCTTCGTCTTTATAGTACCCTGCCATAATATTGGCTCCCTTTATAAGAACCTCCCCTTCACCAGTCGTTGGATTAGGGTTATTTATCTTTATCTCTTGTCCTGGAATGGAAAATCCCGCACAGCGAAATTTCACCAACGAAGGAGCACAACCTGAAATAAGGGGTGATGCTTCAGTCATTCCATAACCAATGGAATAAGGGAATCCTCCCTCGTACAGAAACCTCTCAACATCATAGGAAAGTTTAGATCCCCCAATTCCGAAGAAATGTAATTTACCTCCAAAGGTTTTATGAAGTTTACGAGCTGCCACTTTATGGAGTAGTTTTCTAAAGAAAGGTTTTTCGTAAAGTCTTGCACTAATTTTTGATGAAGTTAACTGGGGTAAGATTTTTCCCCTATAAACCTTCTCGATGATAAGAGGAACAACCAACATCATGGTAGGTTTAACTTCTTGTAATGCAGGAATAAGAACTGACGCTGTAGGTGGTTTTTGTAAGTAATATACCGAAGCCCCCCTCATTATTGGCATTATAAAACCAATTGTACACTCATAAGTATGCGAGAGTGGTAAAATGCTGACCAATCGATCACTTGATGTAATCTCCTGTATCTGGAAAGTAGATAAACAGTTAGATATTATATTTTTATGGGTCAACATAACCCCTTTTGGTTTTCCTGTTGTGCCAGATGTATATAATATAGCCAATAAATCTTCCTCCTTAGGTTCAGGAAAATTCATGTTGGTAAACTCAATGTTTACTATAGGTTCAGGTAATGAATAGCTTGATTTTGCTTCAACATCTTTTTCGTTCGCTTCAACTACCTGAAGATTATTAAGTAATATAACATCAGGCGTACCAACTTCTCCTGTATTACTTACTTTACTGTATAGTTTTGACGATACGAAAACTGCTTTAGATTGGCTATGATCAAGAATTTTTCCAACTTCAATTGCAGAAAAATCAGGAAGAATAGGTACAACTACTGCACCAATACAGGCTATAGCAAAATATGCTATTCCCCAGTTAGGACTATTCTCTCCAAGTAAAGCAACCCTGTCTCCCTTCTCAATTCCCAAAGAAATTAGAAGTCCAGAAGTGTTTTTAATATGTATTGAAAGATCACAATAACTTATCGGCTTTTCCCCAACAAAAGCCAATGATGGTTGCTCAGTAAACTGAACTCGTGAACGGTTCAAAATATCGCTAAGCGTTAAACTACTGTATGTTACCATTAAATTTGTATTAGTTAATAATAAGTCCCACCAATTCAGGCTGGCAAATATAGATATAAAAACCGTTATTGATACCAACCCTTAGATATAACAAATCAACATATTTGATAACAGGGATCATTGTAAACGTTTGTTTTTTTAAAGTTACACGTTTATAAAACTTCGAAATCAGCCAAAAATCTGGTTTTGCGGCTGTTGATAAAAAAAATCAAAAAAAAATGAAAAAAATATTTACTTTTCTTGACATAATATTACTTTTATAGTATATTTGTACTTAATTCGTAATATTTTATGAAATATCAAAGTAAAAAACACCAGGAAATTGTGACAATAGCCAGAGAACTGTTCTGGAAGCATGGTTTCAAGAGGGTGACAATTGAGGAGATTTGTCAAAAAGCCAATGTGAGCAAGATGACATTCTACCGTTTTTATCTTAATAAAATGGAACTCGCAAAGGCAGTTTTTGATATGGTCATCGATAAATCTATAGCCGATTTTCATGAGCTGTTAAATAATGATTTGCCAACATCGGAAAAGATACGGAGTATGCTCTTGATGAAGTTTGAGGGAACCAACGATATAAGTAAGGAGTTCCTGATGGATTTTTATAGCAATCCTGAGCTTGAGGTTTCGGCTTACATCCAGAGAAGGACAACCGAAGTATGGGCAAAAATTATTGAGGATTTCAGAAAGGGGCAGCATGAGGGATGGCTTCGGAGAGATTTTAAACCAGAGATAATCCTGATCATGTCACGCAAGTTAATGGAATTGGTAAGCGACGATAATGTATTAAAACTTTACAATAGCCCACAGGAGCTGATTATGGAAATTGCAAACTTCTTTACTTTCGGCATAGTAAATCACGATAAGTGATGAAAAGGTTTATAGGTTTCTTTGTGCTTGTCATTTGCTTCAGAACAATTTCGTTTGGTAACGAAGGCGATACCATTATATATAAGGGGCAACTCTCTGCATGGACAAACTACAATATAACCACTGAGAAACAGGCGGGTGGAGGACGAATCATACCACAGGTAAACTATTTAAACCGCTTTTCTGAAAAGAATTTGGTTGACCTAGAATTGTCAGCAAATATCTATCTAAACTGCTACAGCAAAAACAATCCCGAAGGAGAATTTAAACCCTATAGGGTTTGGGCTCGCTACTCATCTCCACAGTTCGAGGTTCGTGCCGGTTTGCAAAAAATTAATTTTGGTTCTGCCACCATGCTCCGTCCGCTGATGTGGTTCGATCAGATGGATCCCCGCGATCCGCTTCAACTAACCGATGGGGTATGGGGATTGCTTGGAAGGTACTACTTTTTGAATAATGCAAATATCTGGCTGTGGGGGCTTTATGGGAATGAGGGTCCAAAGGGTTGGGAGGTTTTTAAAACGGAGAAAGGAAAGCCCGAATTTGGAGGTAGAATCCAATTGCCAATATTTATAGGTGAAGCTGCTTTCACGTTTCATCATCGTTTATCATATTATGAATCATTTACTCATGACATGTTCTGGTCAGACTACAAAAATATTCCCGAGTACAAACTTGGCTTTGACACGAAGATTGATTGGATTGTTGGGTTTTGGGTTGAGGGTTCCAGAAATTTGTATGGAAAGGATTTGGAAAGGTTAATCGATCACACTTTGTTAAATATTGGAGTCGATTACACCTTTGGGATTGGCAATGGCTTACTCGCAGTATATGAACACCTATTTATTTTTTATGACCAAAAACCACTTTTTATGAATCTGGAATATCAATTCTCCTTATTTTCTATAAGTTATCCTTTAGGCATTTTCGACAACATATCAACAATGGTTTACTACAGCTGGGACATGGATGAATTTTACACATTCCTTAATTGGCAGAGAACCTATAACCGTATATCGTTGCATTTAATGGCTTATTGGAATCCAGAGAATATTAGCTTGCCCCAGCAAAACTTTAGTAGCAATCTGTTTGGAGGTAAAGGAGTGCAGTTTATGTTTGTTTTTAATCATTAATGGAGTGGGAAAGTCAGTAAGTCGAAAGTCTAAAAGTCTGAAAGACTGAAAGACTGGAAGAAAAGAATTTAGTTGAGAATATCAGAATAAGGAAATGTATGGACATTATTAATTAAGCCAATATCAATCAACTTGCAAAAACTTAAACTACATAAGCTATGAAAATTGAATTTTTTGAAGATATTATTGCTTGGCAGAAGGGTCAAGATCTTACCGTTGAAATCTATTCAACTTTCGGTAATATTAAAGATTATGGATTTAGAGATCAGATTTGTAGAGCAGTAGTTTCAATCTCCAACAACATAGCCGAAGGCTTTGATAGAGATACCGATGCAGAATTTGTACGATTCCTTTACATTGCAAGCGGATCGTGTAGTGAGGTAAGATCTATGCTGCACCTTGCCTTAAGGTTAAACTTTATTGACAGTAAAAGGAGGGATGTTCTTGTAAGGAATGCAATAGAAGTTTCAAAAATCATAAAAGGTTTTATTAAATCCCTTAGGAAAAATAAGTAAGGCATTAAGCAAGCAAAGAGTTATTGTTTGTTGACTTTCGACTATCAGACTAATTAACTTTCGACTTAATAAAAAGATATGGAAATAATCAAAACCACCAATCTCACCAAACGGTTCCCCATGGGAAAGGGTGAGTTTACTGCCCTCAAGGGCATTGACCTTACCTTTGGTAAGGGAGAATTCGCAGGGCTTATTGGGCCAAGCGGTTCGGGAAAAACTACGCTGCTCAACATCGTTGGCTCGCTCGATGTGCCATCCGATGGAGAGGCTTTGGTACTTGGCAATTCTATTGGGAAATTGAATGCTAAACAAGCTGCCAAACTCCGTAAGGAGAATCTAGGTTTTATTTTTCAGAGTTACAACCTCCTTCAGGTGCACACAGTTTACGAGAATGTTGAGTTTCCTCTTCTTTTGCTCAACCTTTCAGCATCAGATCGTAAAAAAATGGTGCTGGATGCTTTGGAGTGGGTAGGCCTAACCGATAAGATTAAATCGAAACCACCACAGCTTTCAGGGGGTGAATGTCAGCGGGTTGCCATTGCCAGGGCGATGGTAAAACGGCCCTCGTTGGTTCTTGCCGATGAACCAACTGCAAACCTCGATGCGGCCAACTCGCATCATATCCTGAAAACGATGGAAAAACTAAACAGGGAGTTGCAAACCACTTTCCTTTTCGCCACTCACGACGACAAGGTAATCAATTACTTACGTCGAAAGATTTTTCTTTTGGACGGGAAAGTAGATAAGGACGAAGTAATTTCATCCAACTAAGGGTAAAAGTAATGAAACTTGCAATAAAATTAGCAATCCGAAATCTCATTGGAGCAGGTCTCCGAACCTGGCTCAATGTGATTGTGCTATCGTTCTCGTACGTGGTTATTATCTGGATGAACGGGGTGATGATTGGTTGGGAGGAGCAGGCTAAGCACGACATGAAGAACTGGCAGATTGGCGGTGGTCAGTACTGGCATCACACCTACGATCCGTACGATCCCTTTACCATTACCGATAGCCACGCAGCCATACCCAAGGAATTCGAGGACGAAGTAGCACGAGGCGATATGGAGCCAATTCTTATCGTTCAGGGAACCATTTACCCGCAGGGTAGAATGCAATCTATTGCCATTAAAGGGATTAGGCTAAATCAATCGATTTTCAGCCAGCCAACGCATAAACTCGATACGGTTGTTGAAGGTGGCATTCCAGCCATAATAGGTGCAATGATGGCCAGAAACATGAATATCGCCAAGGGCGATTACATTACCCTTCGATGGCGCGATGCTAACGGTACCTTCGATGCAACCGAGGTAATAATTGTTGATATCTTCGCAAGCAACGTTCCAGCCATTGAGCAAGGGCAAATATACATTGCATTGGATAAGCTACAAGAAATGGCGCTTCTTCAGGATCATGTAACAATTCTTACTTACCGGAACGATAAGTTAGAAAGGTCACAAGTAGAAGGGTGGACACTGAAAACTAAGGAGATACTTACAAAATCAGTTGACGATCTGATTAAAACTAAATCAATTGGTTTAACTGTTTTTTACTTTATACTGCTTCTACTTGCTATGCTCGCAATCTTTGATACTATGGTGCTATCTATTTTTCGAAGGCAGAAAGAAATTGGAACTTACATCGCACTTGGATATACCCGTAAAGAAGTTGTTGGTTTATTTACAGTAGAAGGTGCCATGTATTCTATTCTGGCGGCTCTTGTTGGTGCAGTTTACGGGCTTCCTTTTCTTGGCTGGCAAGCCAAAGTGGGATGGTCTATGCCCATTGATGTAAGTGAACTGGGAATGGCCATTGCTCAAACCCTTTATCCGGTTTATAGCTTTGGTTTGGTTTTGTCAACCATTCTAATAGTTGTGATTACTACTACAATTGTTAGCTACTGGCCTTCGCGCAAAATCGCAAAGATGAATCCAACTGAAGCATTGAGGGGGAAGATACAGTGAAGTGCCTAAAGTGAACTAAAGTTAAGAGTGAACTAAAGTTAAGCGTGAGTTAAAATTATTTTGGATTAGTAAAGTAAAAGTTATGAATAACAAGGAGTTTGCTAAGGAACTTGAAAAAAGGACAAAAATATTCGCTGTTAAGATTCTGAAACTATCAGCAAAATTGCCAAACACCATTGAGGCAAATTTTGTTCGTAAACAGATTTCAAAATCGGGTACAAGTGTTGGTGCAAACTATCGAGAAGCAAATAGGAGCCGAAGTAAGGCTGATTTCGCTTCCAAAGAAAGGATTTGCGAAAGCGAAGCTAGTGAAACAGTTTTCTGGCTTGAAATAATCCAAGAATTCAAATGGATAGAAGAAAATGAGCTTCTCGAAATGCTCAACGAAGCAAATGAACTACTTGCAATTTTTAGTACCATTGGCAAAACCCTTAAAGGTTAGAACTCGATAAACTCTATGAACTCTAGACACTCTAGGCACTCTATGAACTATAAAACTAATTACACAAAAACACTATGATAAAATTCCTAATAAAAGGCCTTTTCCGCGACAAGAGTCGCAGTAGGCTACCAATAATAATCGTTTCGGTTGGAGTAATGCTCACCGTTCTGATGAACGCCTACATCAGGGGATTTATGGGCGATATCATTGAGGTAAATGCTAAGTTCAATAGTGGGCATGTTAAGGTGATGACAAAAGCTTACGCAGAAAACGCTCATCAGATTCCAAATGATTTGGCCTTAGTGGATGTAGGCAGTTTACTCGACGAGCTAAACGCTCAGTTTCCAGAATTAAAATGGTCACCTCGCATTCAATTCGGTGGTTTAGTGGATGCACCAGATGAGAATGGCGAAACCCGTTCGCAGGGACCAGCCATTGGGATGGGGCTTGAACTGCTTTCCGATAAGAGCAAAGAGGATGAACGCATGAACCTTTCCCGCTCTTTAGTTCGAGGAAATTCGATTAAAAATAAAGGGGAGGCCATACTCAGCGATGAATTCGCTCAAAAATTAGGCGTTAATCCCGGTGATAACATTACGCTCATTGGCTCCACAATGCATGGCAGCATGTCCATGGACAACTTTAAAGTTGTTGGCACTGTTTCCTTTGGAGCAGAGGCTATTGACAAGGGTGCAATTATTGTTGATATTGAGGATGCAAGGTTTGCACTTGACATGTACGATGCCTCAAGCGAAATCTTAGGATTCTTTAATGATGGTTTTTATGATGACGAAAAGGCCATTATTTTGGCCAATAAGTTTAATGCTGATCAACCCGAAGAGGATGAATTTGCTCCACTTATGAAAAGCTTAAGCAGACAAGGAGCGATGGGGCAATACGTTGAACTTGCCAATGTGTGGTCGGTTTACATATCGCTGGTTTTTGTTTTCGCCATGTCGCTTGTGCTTTGGAATGCAGGATTACTTGGTGGTCTTCGCCGCTACGGAGAGGTTGGAATACGATTGGCTATTGGCGAGGAAAAGGGGCATGTTTACCGTACTATGATTTATGAATCGATCTTCATAGGTATTGTTGGATCCATCGTTGGAACGATCTTTGGCCTCTTTTTTGCCTGGCTTATCCAAAAGTATGGAATCGATATTACAGGAATGATGCAGGGATCGTCAATGATGCTACCCACGCACATTAGGGCGCGTATAGCCTATCCTGACTTTTATGTTGGATTTATCCCGGGATTGCTTTCAACCATGCTTGGTACAATGCTTTCGGGAATAGGAATCTATAAACGGCAAACGGCAAAACTATTTAAGGAATTGGAAGCGTGATGGAACGCTGATAACAAAAATTGTAGAGATTTTTGGAAAGATTAAAAGATCACTACAAACAGACAACTAATTAATTATGATATGCTTCTTGAGAATTTGTATGATTTGTTTAAACTGAATAATGCTATTTCTTAGGGAAACGCTTGTAAATCTTACTTCTATGATCGAAAGCGGAGAAAAAAACGGTATCATCCTCAATAAAAACACCTATTCGATAATCACCCGATCGGATACGATAAGCTGTTTTGTGCCCTTTAAGTTTTTTTATATTCCTTATTGTATCGAGAGAGGTTGCGGAGGCTACGTTCTGGATAGTATGAAGGATTGCTTGCGCCAATCTCTTATCATTCAACTTATAAAAATCCTTGGCAAAGTCTCGTTCAAACTCATATTTCATGGCTCAGCAACTGAGTTTAGATCGTCAAGGAAACTTTTCTTCTCATTATACGATAGAACATCTTTTTTTCTATTGCGAACCATTTTTTTGAGTAATTCATCTTCATTTACTTCATCTTCAAATTCAATACCCTCATACTTTTCAGCCATAATTCTTGCTGTTTCGAGTAAATGCTTACCAGCCTTTGTCCTTGTATTGACCTTGATTACAACTTGTGACATACGATTGTTTTTAGCAAATATACACACTAAACCATAAAAATGTTATCGATGAAAACTATTATCCTAATTTTAATAACAGCTATTGCCCTCTCAAGCAAGGCGCAACCATCCGCCGATGAGATACTTAATCGGGTTGACAGGAACATGTCGTCCGAGAACCGAATAATCGAATCGAGCATGACAATTCATGGGCGCCGAAGTAGCCGAACCATGACCATGCGCTCGTACTCCGTGGGATATACCAAGGCTTTTACTGAGTACCTCTCGCCGACTCGGGAGCAGGGCACAAAGATGCTTAAGTTGGAGAACCAGCTTTGGATCTATTCACCTTCAACCGATCGCACAATTCAGATTTCGGGGCATATGCTAAGGCAATCGGTAATGGGCTCTGACCTCTCGTACGAAGACATGATGGAGGATCGAAAGCTTTCTGAAATCTATGAGTCTAAAACCATTGGCGAGGAAACAATCGATGGGCGGAGGGCATACATTCTGGAGTTAACCGCAAAGGTAACGGATATTGCCTACCACTCCCGAAAAATGTGGATCGATGCCGAAAGATACGTTCCCCTTAAAGAGGAACTCTTTGCCAAGAGCGGACAGCTGCTAAAGCAAACAACTTTAAGCGATGTAAGACAGATTGAGGGTCGCTGGTTCCCCACGACCATGGTTTTTAAGGATATGCTTAAGCAGGGCGATGGTACTGAATATCGGATAACCAGCATTAAGTTTAACCAGAATATCCCTGAACATCTCTTCAGCAAAGCTGCGTTGAAGAAGTAATGAATTTCGAACAATGATTAACGATTATAGATTTTGGATTTCTCCAATTTCATCTTAAATCATAAATCGTTAATCCCTGCCTGCGCCTGCCTATCGGCAGATAGGGCAGGCAGGCTTGTTCTTAAATCAAAAAACTTCCAATTATTATCCAAAAATCACATAAAATTAAATCCTTCCCACCCTCTCACCTCTCTTCATAAGTAGTAGCAGCCCCAAAAAGGTAATAGCACCATTCACCATAAGCAATTCAAAGCCAAACATATATCCATTGAAAAGAATGGAGGAATACCTTGAAAGGAAGAAGCATATTATTGGTGATAAAAGTGCGACATAAGGTACCCACCTGTCTTTCACCTGAAATGGAGTAAACAGTCCAAAGGTATATAACCCCAGCAAGGGACCATATGTATATCCTGCAACCGTGAAAATGGCGCTGATAACGCTTTGATCGTTTACCGCCCTGAATACCATTATAACCAAGGCTGTTAGAACCGAAATACCGATATGCACCCTTCTTCTGATGCTTTTGAGTTGCTCCTCGGTCTTCTCTTTGGGATTAATAATATCTACTGTAAATGAAGTGGTTAGTGCTGTTAGCGCCGAGTCGGCACTGGAATATGCCGCTGCAACAATCCCAAGGATAAACAGAATGCTCACTATTTTAGGCAGATACCCCTGTGTGGCAATAATTGGGAACAGTTCGTCGGTTTGAGCGGGGATGGCTATACCCTGCTGATGTGCGAATATAAACAGCAAAACTCCGAGCGAGAGGAAGATTAGATTCACAGGCAAGAAGGCAAAACCGTACCAGTACATGTTTTTCTTGGCATCGCCAATGTTGCGACAGCTAAGGTTTTTCTGCATCATATCCTGATCCAACCCTGTCATAACAATGGTTATAAATGCCCCGCTAAAGAACTGCTTCAAAAAATGCCGCTTATCATTCCAATCGTCGAAAAACCAAGTGCGGCTGTATTCGCTTTCGCGAATGGTTTGCACCATCTTCCCAAAGTTTAGCCCCATCTCCTTGGAAATAAAGTAAATGGTAAGGGTTACGGCAGCAAGGAGCATTGCCGTTTGGAGCGTATCGGTCCAGATGATGGTTTTTATCCCACCCCTATTGGTGTAGAGCCAGATAAGGAGAATTGTAACAACCACAGTGATAAAAAAGGGTACATTCCAAGCATCAAAAACGGCCACTTGCAGAACCGTTGCAACCAAAAATAACCTAAAGGATGAACCAATTATTCTAGAGATTAAAAAGAAAACAGCTCCCGTTTTATAGCTATAAAAACCAAACCTTGTATCGAGGTATGTGTAGATTGAAGTAAGATTTAGCCGATAGTAAAGTGGCAATAACACATTGGCCACCACAAAGTAGCCCAACAAATAGCCTAGCACAAGCTGTAGGTACGAGAACTGGCTATCGCCAACCCATCCTGGCACCGAAATGAAGGTAACCCCCGAGAGCGAGGCTCCCAGCATCCCAAAGGCAACGATATACCAAGGGGATTGACGATTGCCTAAAAAGAAAGATTCGTTATTGGCATTACGACTAGTATATGCTCCAATAGCGATAAGAACTCCAAAATACAAAACGATGATAAATATCACCCAAATTGGCTCCATGTTCTATTTTCTTAAAACTTTGCAATTCTAGGTAAAAAAGGTGAAATAAAAAATTTTTCGTTCAACCGCTTTTGGTTGATTATTTGTAGATTTGCATAAGGACGAAAAAGCATTCTATGCACATGCATAATTACCCATCGAAACTACTTGAAAACGCAGTTGAAGAGTTTGCCAAATTACCTGGCATTGGAAGGAAAACAGCCTTACGGTTAGTTCTTCATCTGTTAAGGCAGCCAACAGTAGATGTTGAGCTTTTTTCCAATTCGATGATTCATCTTAAACAGCAAATAAAGTATTGCCGAGAATGCAAAAACATTTCCGACACTGATATTTGCAGCATTTGCTCCAGCCCCCGAAGAAATTCATCACTTCTCTGCGTTGTAGAAAGCATTAAGGATGTGATGTCCATTGAATCGACAAACCAGTACAATGGACTTTACTACGTATTGGGAGGTCTAATAAGTCCTATGAATGGGATTGGACCTGCAGATTTAAATATCGAAGGTTTGGTAAACAAAATTGCTTCGGGTACCGTTAAAGAGGTTATCATGGCACTAAGCGCCACTATGGAAGGAGATACAACAAATTTTTACCTGTATAAAAAGATCAAAAGTTTTGATATCGAGATAACGGCAATTGCAAGGGGGGTGGCATTTGGTGATGATCTGGAGTATGCCGATGAAATTACCCTTGGTCGAGCAATACTGAACAGAACTAAGTTTGAAACTTCATTTGCTAACTAATCAGAATTGTGCTATATTTCGAACACAATTATTAAAATGAGAACGCTAACAATATTATTCTTAATAACTGCTCTGCTCATACCTGGCAGCGTTAAAGCTCAATCAAGCGGACTTATTGCCTCAGGTTATCAAAACCTTGAAACGAAAAATTTTTCTGCTGCTATAAACGACTTTTCACAAGTTTTAAGGGAAAATCCAAGGGATACAGCTGCTCTAAGCGGAGTAATAAGAGCATACATACTAACAGAAAACTTTAAAGAAGCCCAACGTTATATCGATATTGCCATAAGGGACTATCCCAACAACCCCGAATTTTACATGCGTCGGGGGATTCTGAATAATCTTAGGGGTCAGCCACGGAAAGCCATTGCAGACTTCGACAAGGCACTTGAGGTTGGATCTGGTCAGATTGCAGTCTCCGTTTACATAAACAGGGGAGCCGCTCACCTTAAGGACGAAAACTTTAACAGTGCCATTGATGATTTCACCGAGGCCCTGAATATTAACCCCAGGAGTATTTCCGCCCTAAATTATAGAGCATTTATAAGCTACAGACAAGGTAATTTCTCTGATGCAATTGAGGATTATGATAAATCGCTCGATTTAGACCCTGAAAATGCTATGGGATACTATAACAGGGGCATGGCACATCTTCGTTCAGGCAATAAGGCCAAAGCTTGTGCCGATTTCCATGCATCTTGCAGTCGTGGAAATATGAACGCCTGCCGAATGATTATGGCTGAGTGTGGGGGTAAATAACAACTTCTATGCTCTGTATTACATGGCCCATCTGCATTCCTAATTTTTTGATCAACCCTTTTTGCTGATTAAAAACAATTTATTAATTATATTCTCTATTTTTGCAGTTTAGAACGAATGCATCTTTAATATCTAAACTTAATCAAACCTTATAATAAAATGGATAAAAACAAAAAAACCGGAGCCATTTACATCCTCATTGGTTTAATTCTTCTTTTACTATCAATTTTCTTGGATGATATAGGTATTGGTCAAACACCCGGCTTTGGTTTGGGCCAAATAGCTGGAACTTTTTTGGGGTCTGTTATAATTATTTATGGAATCATAAAAGCTATAAAGAAGTAGCCTTTTGGGTTGCGTTGCAAACAAAAAAGGAACAGCACCTGCCAAGTTGGAGGTGCTGTTCCTTTTGCTTAAAACCTAATTCTACTTCAAAAAAAACCTACATCAGTTTGGGACAAAGGTTTCAGTGCGCTATCTTTTGGAGAAAGAATAACATCGCACTCCTTTAATTCCCAATCGATTCCTAAATCTGGGTCGTTCCAAATTATGCCTGAATCGTATTCCGGAGCATAGACATTATCCACTTTGTATGCAATAATTGCGCTATCGCTTAACACGGCAAAGCCGTGGGCAAATCCTCTAGGAACAAATAGCTGCCTCTTGTTTTCCCCCGAAAGCCTAACCGATAAATGCTTACCAAAAGTGGGTGAGCCATTCCTTAAATCTACGGCAATATCAATCACCTCTCCTTCAATACATCTTATCAGCTTAGCCTGTGCAAATGGTGGTTTCTGGAAATGCAAACCCCTTAACACTCCATGAGTAGATTTTGATTCGTTGTCTTGAACAAAGTTAATGGGTCCAATTTGTTCATCAAATTCCTTTTGGTTGAACGATTCGAAAAAATATCCCCTAGAGTCACCAAAAACTTTAGGCTCAATAATAATCAAGCCTTGAATGTTTGTTTTAATAAATATCATTTATTTGATTAATTCAGTTTTACCAAATGAATTTAACTACTTGATCTGCCCCAAGCGCTCCAGCTTATAATCGCCCGAAAGTATGTCCTTCCACCACTTTTCATTGCTAAGATACCATTTTACAGTACTTCTGATCCCCTCTTCAAATGTCATTCTTGGTCTCCAGCCCAACTCTTTTCGAATCTTTGAAGCATCGATGGCATAACGCTGGTCGTGCCCTGGTCTATCCTTTACAAAGGTTATCAATTCTTGTCTTGCTTTCACCGATTTTGGAGCCACCATCTCATCGAGGATTGAGCAAATTGTTCGAACTACCTCTATGTTTTGCTTCTCGGTATTCCCTCCAATATTATAGGTTTCGCCAATCTTCCCCTTCTCAAAAACCCTAACCAGCGCTTCGGCATGGTCCTCAACGTAAAGCCAGTCGCGAACATTATCGCCTTTACCATAAACAGGAATCGGTTCTTCAGCTAAGCATTTAAGGATAACCACAGGTATCAATTTCTCTGGAAATTGGTAGGGACCGTAATTATTAGAGCAATTAGTTATTAATGTAGGCACCCCAAAAGTATGATACCAAGCCCTGACAATGTGATCGGACGATGCCTTACTCGATGAGTAAGGTGATCGGGGATCGTAGGGAGTTGTTTCAGTGAAAAAACCCTCTTTACCAAGCGAGCCAAAAACCTCATCGGTGGAGATGTGTAAAAACCTGAATGTTTGCTTCTTCTGATCGTCGAGTGTATTTAAATGCCTTCGGGTTGCCTCAAGCAGGTTGTAGGTTCCCATGATATTGGTAACCATAAACTGTCCCGGACCATCTATCGATCTGTCGACATGCGATTCGGCTGCCAAATGGAAAACACCCTCAGGTTGGTATTTATCGAAAATCCCGAATAATGCCTCTTTGTTTGCAATATCGCATTGCTCGAAGATGTACTTAGATGAATCGACCAACTCCTTGAGCGAATTCAAATTCCCTGCATAGGTCAATGCATCAACATTGATAATGCGATACCTATCGCTTTTATATAACAGGTGGACTAGATTTGAGCCAATGAAACCTGCGCCACCAGTAACAATGATAGTTTTCCTCATGCTTTTTTTTCTTTTTTTAATCCTATTTATGTTTAATTATCTTCTTCAGGTATTCGGCATAGGAACTCTTGCCCAAATCATCAGTCAACTTTGTAAATTTATCCTTATCAATGTATCCCATGTTCAAAGCAATCTCCTCGACACATGAGATCTTCAGGCTAGTTCTCTTCTCAATGGTTTTCACAAACTCTGTTGCCTCTGAGAGCGCTTCGTGAGTTCCGGTATCCAACCAGGCGTAGCCCCGGCTCATAACCTGTAGCCTTAAGCTACCCCGTTTAAGGTACTCCTGATTTACTGAAGTAATCTCCAGCTCTCCGCGCCACGAAGGTTTCACATTTTTGGCAACCTCAACAACAGTATTCGGGTAAAAGTAAAGCCCAACCACTGCGTAATTCGATTTTGGCTCCTTTGGCTTCTCCTCAATACTCAAAACATTACCTTCCCCATCGATCTCAGCCACTCCATACCTTTCCGGATCGTCTACAAAATAGCCAAAAACGACAGATTTTCCCTCCTCCTCCACCATTTTCACCGAATTGAGCAACATCTTCTGTAGCCCGGCACCATAAAAAATATTATCACCCAAAACCAAGCAGACATTATCGTTCCCAACAAACTCTTCGCCAATTATGAAGGCTTGTGCCAAGCCATCGGGCGAGGGTTGCTCGGCATACTGAAAGTTTAAACCCAATTGGCTGCCATCGCCGAATAGATTTCGAAAGTTGGGCAGATCGTGGGGAGTAGATATAATTAGAATATCCTTAATCCCAGCCAGCATTAATACCGAAAGTGGGTAGTAAATCATGGGTTTGTCGTACACAGGTAGCAACTGTTTGCTAATTACTTTTGTTACCGGGTGTAAACGGGTTCCGGCTCCGCCGGCTAAAATTATTCCTTTCATAATATCAAGGTTAAAGTTTTAAAGTATAGAGTATAAAGGGTAAAGGTTAAATGCAAAGTTATCTTCTTACTGATGTTTTGGAGTAGATGCTACTCAATATCTTCTTTAATTCTTCGGATTCAATCTCCAAGGAAGACCAATTGTCTTCTTTATTACCTAAGGCAATTATTAAACGAAGCCAGAAATTAGATTCTCGCATTTCCTTCAAAGAAATTCCAATTTTATTTGAAAAATCAGCCTTTGATACAGCGCCTTGTGCTTCCTCATAGTTAGCAGCACTTGATGATGATGATTTTATAAGTTGGTATCTAATAACCTTATTTTATGGGGACTTTGGTATATCTCTAAGGCCATTAATCACATTAACAGCAAAACGAAATAATCTTTCATTCAAATCCCTACGGATAAAATATTTACTTTCCTCTTCCCAAACCTCATTCATTCGTAATAAATATTTAATTATTAAAGATATAACGTCTTGATAATAGTTAAAAGTCTCTATTAAAACCCTCGATCCTAGATCCCTTTATACCTTAACCTTTATTCTTGTCCCTTTAACCTTGATGTCCTTTCCCAATGGCATATACCTTAAAGCCAATCTTCCTTAGCTCCTCATGGTTTAGGATATTTCGCCCATCGAATAGAAACGCCGGTTTCTTCATGCTGCCAAAGATCCTTTTCCAGTCAAGGGTTTTAAATTCATCCCACTCAGTAATAATGGCTATGGCATGTGCATCCTTGCAAGCATCGTATGGATTGGTGTTTACAGTTAGCATGGCACGATTCTCCTCGGGAGAACGGGTCTCCAAATAGTTCAAGTCAGCATACATACTTTTTGCTGGAACCTGTGGATCGTAAACATGCACCGAAGCATGATCGTTGAGCAGGTGATCACTAACATAAATCGCAGCCGACTCGCGGGTATCATTAGTATCCTTCTTGAATGCCCATCCCAGCATGGCTATCTTTTTGTCCGAAACTGTGTTAAAAAGAGTATGAATGATTTTTTGGGCAAAACGGCGTTTCTGGTAATCGTTCATCTTAATAACCTGATCCCAGTATGCTGCCACCTCAGGCAAACCAAAATGCTCGCAGAGATATACCAGATTTAGGATGTCCTTCTGGAAGCAGCTACCCCCAAAGCCCACTGATGATTTCAGAAACTTGGGTCCAATGCGGCTATCTGTGCCAATGGCATGAGCAACCTCATCCACATCGGCATCGGTGGCTTCGCATAATGCTGATATACTATTAATTGATGATATACGCTGAGCCAGAAATGCATTGGCTGTAAGCTTGCTCAATTCCGATGACCACAGACGAGTTTGAATAATACGCTCACGGGGTACCCAGTGAGCATACACATCGGTGAGTGCCTCTATGGCAGCTAGCCCTTCAGGGGTTTGCTCACCGCCTATCAGAACGCGATCAGGTTTTAACAAATCGGTTACTGCGGTTCCTTCTGCCAGAAACTCAGGGTTCGATAGTACGCTGAACTTCACCCCATTGCTCGTCTCGTCAAGTATGGCTTTGATGGATTGTGCTGTGCGAACTGGAAGGGTTGACTTCTCCACAACTATCTTATTCGTTTTTGCCACTCTGGCAATCTGCCTTGCACTCAACTCTACATATTTAAGATCTGCAGCTCGCCCTTTGCCCATTCCGTAAGTTTTAGTTGGGGTATTCACGCTGATAAAGATCATATCAGCTTCGCTTATTCCCTTCTCAATATCCGTGGAGAAGAAGAGGTTGCGACCCCTTGCCTCCTTAACCACCTCCAGCAATCCGGGTTCGTAAATGGGAAGCTCATCGGTTTCCCATGCAGCAATACGCTCAGGGTTGATATCCACAACATTCACCTTAATCTCAGGGCATTTCTGGGCAATTACCGCCATTGTGGGCCCACCCACGTAGCCTGCGCCGATACAGCAGATGTTTTTTACTTTGTTCATTAGGTTATTAAGTTTTGATTTATTGATTTTAAATTACTTTAGATAGATTGTGACTAAACTTGTAAAAATAAAAAACGATTTTACATAATGCATTAACTTTCCCTTACTTTGATTTTGGGTTGAATTTCGAAAATACCTTAACCACTGCCTGATTGCTTTGGTTTTACTAACCCTGCTAACTTTAACCAACGAGCAAATTGTTTTAATATTATCCTTAACCTCATTCAGGTATGTAATGGAATGTAGGTATTGATTTCTTTGAGTATCGGGATGAACACGAAAGAAATTCAACGATTGCGCAACAAAACAAAGCTTTTCTTTATTTAAAACCTGAATCCAAAAATACCTATCGCCGCCAAGTTTATAGTGAAAAAGATTATCCCAGTGAATTTTTTTAACGAGATTGCGACGAAATAAAGCAGCTCCAACATTGGGGATCACGTTAATAATTGGCATAAAACGGGCAAGCACCTCATTGCCATCCATGCAAAAATCGCTCTGCCACATTGTAGGATGAAGTACACTAAGATTTTCGAGGTGGTTTCCCACAACAACGCCATTAGCATTTACAAAGTTCGATTGGCAGTATGCAACCCCAGCATCGGGGTTTTGCTGCATTGCAGCAATTAGTTTCCCAAGAAGCGTTACATCAGCGTAATCATCTGATTCGGCAATCCAAACAAACTCTCCCTTTGCCAAATTAATACCCTTTTTCCATTGCTTGAAAGGACTTCCTGTGTTAACTGTATTATAGTGTTTAACAATACGATTGTCGTTTGCAGCATATTTCTCAATAATCTCCTGGCTATTATCGGTAGAGCAATCGTCGAGGATAATAACCTCAATATCCCCATAGGTCTGATTTATAACGCTCTCAATCCGCTTTGGAAGAAATTGAGCATGGTTATAATTGGGAATAATTACGCTAACTTTTGACAAGATATATTTTTTGAACTAGATTAATAATTACAGAGACAAGCTTTCTACTTCAATATATGGTTCCAACGTGGTCGCAAATTTTTAGTTTCAGGTGACGAATTATCCATTAATGACCGATGCTTTTCCTGGATATAGCTAATCACCTGCTTTATCTCATCACCCAAATGTTGGGTAAAGGTTATCCTGTTACCCTGCTGTCCATCGTAGTACTCTACTCCAAGGAATGGTGCATAAGCAGTTCGGTGGTGTGCCGTAATGGCAAGAATAAAATCCCAGTCGACCAGCCGTTTAAGGTTTTCGTCGAACCTGAAGCCCTTTCCCAATAAATCGGCACGATGGGCAAAGCTGTTGATATCAATATGGTTTAGCTCCCAGCATTCGTTCCACACAAATGGTTCACCGTAGTAACCAATTATTTCTCCATTATCGTCAATTATTTTGGTACCGGAGTAGCAGGCATCAAGGTTTCCCTTTTCCATAAACACAATCATGTTCCGAAGGTAATCGGGATACCATGCATTATCGGTATCGAGGTAAAAGATGTACTTCCCATTGGCTTTATCCAATCCAAAATTTCGGGCTTGCGACACACCCCCCCACTCTTTTCTAAAATACTTAATCCGCTTATCGCTGAAATTGTTTTCAATGAATGATCCCAAACCATCGGTACTTCCATCGTCGATAATCAGCAACTCCCAATTTGTGTGGTGCTGTTTCAGCACGCTTTTAATTGACTTTTCTATACAGTATGCCCTGTTATGGGCAGGCATGATGATTGAAACCTCAACACTGTCAAAAGAATTTCTATCTCCCTGATAAGCTGCATCTATCTTCTTAATAAATCTATGTTCTCTACTATTATTCCACAACTTGTACCGTTTGCTGGGTTTTCGATATGGGATGAATGGAGAATAATGGAAAATGTTCTTGAGATTATCTTTGAAAATGGACAAAGTTTTTTGAAAGGGATTCACTTTAGTATTAACCAATTATTATAACGACTTCAAAGTATTACATATTCTTATAATATCATTCTCGCCCAGCTCAAAGAAAAAGGGTAACCTTAGCAAACAATCTGAATAATTATCAGAATATGGTAAGCTTCGCTCATCATGCTTTTCCTTGTAAAAAGGGCTTGAATGTAAACTTAAATAATGAAAAACGGGTGAAATTTTCTCATCCTTCAACCTATTAATAATTGCTTTTCGCTGTTCAAAATTTTTGGTTACCAAATAGAACATATGTGCATTATTGGTAGCATAACCTGGGATTGAAGGAAGTGTAATCCCATTATTGGTAGACCAATCCCTAAGGTTATCTTGGTATGAATTCCATATTTTTTTTCTCTTCTGCTGAATTTGTTCCAAATGCTCCAGTTGGGCATATAAGAATGCTGCTATAGTCTCTGATGGGAGAAATGATGAGCCAACATCGACCCATCCGTACTTATCTACCTCACCCCTGAAAAAAGCAGCCCGGTTAGTTCCCTTTTCCCAGATGATCTCAGCCCTTTTTTCAAACTGGCCATCGTTAATTACCAACATTCCACCCTCGCCAGAAATAACATTTTTAGTTTCGTGAAACGAAAATGCAGCCAAATGGCCAATGGAACCCAATGCTCGCTTTACACCATCCCTTCCGGTGTAATAACTATCAATGGCTTGCGCAGCATCCTCCACAACAAAAAGGTTATGCCGGTTTGCAATATGCATGATATTATCCATATCGCAGGCAACACCTGCGTAGTGAACCGGAACAATGGCTTTTGTTTTTGAAGTTATAAGCGATTCTATAGAATCTTCGTCAATTCCCGGATGATCCTTGCGGCTATCGGCAAACACAATTTTCGCTCCTCGAAGAACGAATGCGTTAGCAGTGCTAACGAAAGTGTACGATGGCATGATCACCTCATCACCCGGCTGGATGTTAATGAGCAATGCTGCCATCTCCAGGGCATCGGTGCACGATGTTGTGAGTAAGCACTTTCTAAAGCCATACCTTTCCTGAAAAAAAGCATGGCATTTTTTAGTGTATTTACCATTTCCTGAAAGTTTACCGGTATTAACGGCATCGTAAATATAGTGTGTCTCATTACCCGCTAGGTATGGCTTATTAAAGGGGATTTTTTTCATCTATTGTAATGATTTTATTTCCTCATTAGATGGATTAAGCCCTTTACCAAAAATGAAAAGAGCACCAATAATATTATTTAAGAAAAGGCCAAAAAGATTAAAAAAACTTACCAGTAGTGCAACTTCCATAGGAACGCCAAATTGTCCATAAAGCAATATGAAGGCACCTTCTCGAACTCCAATACTACCAAATGATATTGGAATTAAAAAAATAATGAAAAAAATTGGCGCAACGAACAAATTCACAAAGAAACTTATTTTGTAATCTAATCCACGAAAGATAAGTTGACTGCAAATAGCTGCAACAATGAGGATCCCAATAGAAAGTAGAAATGAAATTAAAAAAGTTTTGGGTTGTTTGTGAAATGATAAGATGTTGTTTGATTTGTCATAATCTCGTTTAATCTTCTCAACAATATCCCGATTATTTAATGCATTTAAAAGTTTTTTCAAATTCTTATCAAAAAAGCGTTTTACACTTGTAAGAACCTTTTGATTTCTTTTTTTGACAAGGAAAGCGATAACAACAATCGATAATGCAATAACAATTAAAGCCATGTAATAGCTCTTTTGAAAAAAAATAACATTGCTAACGATCTTCGATGAAATTATTGGATACATAATAAGTGCCATTGTTAACACAGAAAAAAAACCCAAGAATTTTTCAACTATGATGGTAATGAAAGCCCCAGTGTAAGTTTTTATCCTTCTTCCTACTGCAAGAACCCTATATGCATCCCACCCGATATTGCCCGGAGTAAAATATCCAATTGCCAAACCAGACCAATAGTTTTGGATCATGAACTTAACGGGAAGATTTGATTTGCAAAAATAATGGTTCAGTTTACGCCACCTAACTGAACCTATAACTATCTGCATGGGTCGTAAAAGGATTCCTGCAATTACTAACCATGGATTTGTATTCTTTAAATTGGAGATAAGAATATCTATATCAACACGCTTGAAAATATAAAAAAGTAAAACCACAGGTAGTATAAAATAAAGAAATCGCCTTACCAAAATCATCACCTTCCCTTTACTACTCATAAACTACTTTTTAAAGAATAACACCTGAATTGAAGAAAATATTTGACGAAACATACCTGTAATACCTTGACGTCTAGCAATATCAAGATAATTTGAAAAGGCAATTTGAAGATATGAAGGTTTTATGATATTTATCCAACGAAGCCATATTAGGCTTTTTCCAGAATTAATTTCTCTACTAAGTTTTTCTATTCTTGAAATGATTTTTTCTCTGGTTGCAGTATCAGGTTTTTCAGGTAAACCTACCTCACTAATTCTATAAGGTATAATATCTAACGATATATCATTTTGATTATCTGCGTAATTGAAATGAAAAGCAGCAGTCTCGATCCATGGTTTAAATGGATTGTTTTTTTTCTCTGGAAAAATAAAATTCCCTAATCCCCATAAAGTAGTGTGGTTTTCCCTTAAAGTAACGCCACTTAAACAATGTGTATGGTGGAAGAACACAACGTCAGCTCCAGCTTCATGCGATTGCTTTGCCATTTCCATCATTGCTGGTGTTGGTACCGGAATGTACTCCATTCCCATATGAATTGATAGGAATAGTAGATTTACCTGCTTTTTTAATTCTTTAATCTTAGGGATCAAGACATTTAAGTCTGATGGAAATACTCCATAGTTTTCTTCGGTTGCTGATTTATATCTTTTATCTGCAGATGCAATAAAGCCCACTTGTTTATTTTTGCACTTAACAATTACAGGTGTACCCGCTTCATTAATATTTTTACCAGCCCCTGTAAAAAGTATACCTTTGATTTTAAGATTTTTAATGGTGTCGGAAAGACCTTCATCGCCAAAATCAAGGATATGATTATTTGCAATGGAGAGAATTAATTGGGGAGGAAACACTTCAGTAAGTTCTGGGTTCATCTTGAAGGAAAATCTCTTGTTTTCAGCTTTCTTTTCAGAATTCGTTATTGGAGTTTCTAAATTTGCAAATACTAAATCGCTTTCCCTGAAAAGTTCATGAAGATAATTTCTTACTTCCTCACGTTTATCCAATAAATAGTTGCTTCCCCTGCAAACTGGTGCAAAATCACCAAGTAGTGTAATTCTCATGGTTCTGTAAACCAATCAATTAATTGTATTATTAATAGGATTTCCCTCACTATCGATCAACTTGTTGACCACAAAACGCATTTTCCCGTTTGGCTCCTTTTTAATCTCATCAGAAACAAAAAACTTTACCTTCATTTCATTACCAAGTCTTGCCTTTATTGAATTCTCTATTTCGTGGCACACATTCGAGAATACTTCTGGATTTTTTAAAACAACTGTTACCTCAACTTCATTCAAGTTGTTTTGAACTATTTGAGATTGTATTAAACCTTTCATTTTCTCGTAATCGGAAAGAGTTCCCATTAAAAATCCCTGAAAAGGTACTAAAAATCCTTTTGTGTCAAAAAGAGCATCTCGTTTACGACCAATTATTTCGTCAACAATTATAAGATTCCTCCCACAGTTACATTTTTCGTTTGACCTTTTTGCCAGATCACCTGTTTTGTATCGAATAAAGGGCATGGAAAAATTATAAAATGAAGTTGCAGTAACTTCACCCTGAATTCCTACTTCAACACTTTGATTTCCCTCGTTTAATATCTCCATGATTGATAGTTCCATGTGCTGATGATACCGTTGATGTTCACACTCTGTTATTAAACAAACACCTTCCCACATTGAATATATGTCATAAACCTTACAGCAAAATACTTTTTGAATTAACTCTCTTTGAAATGGAAGAAGGTTTTCTGAATAGGTAATAACACTTTTAAGATTGAATTTTAACGGTATACCATTAATCTCGATAAATTGTGCTAACGTATAAATAGCATTAGGATAACCCCGTAGTATTCGTGGTTTAAATGAGTTTACTTTATCGATTACTTTCTGACAATTTCCAAAATTTATTGAATACGCATTAATTTGTAATGAATTAAGAACTCTTGAGTAATTCCACAATTCACCACTTTGCGTTACATACATTCCATCAACCTGCACCCATTTCATATAAGGCTTGTAACCAGCCATATGCCAAGCACGCCAGAAAAAAGCGAATCGAGCGATGCTTACATTCTTATCTTGTAGAAATTGTAATGGTGTACCAGTTGATCCACTAGTTTTGTTAATATAGGGTTTAAAAAGGTAAGCGTTATCAGCTTTTAGATCATTAAATCGTTCCCGTAAAATCTCCTTTGTTAAAACAGGAACATGAACCAAATCATTAACAGTTTGAATGTCATTTGGTTTTAGCCCAATCCTATCAAAAACTTCCCTGTAATATGGAACATGGTTATAAGCATGGTTGAGCAAACCTTCTAACTGCTTGTTTTGAAAATCAACTAACTGCTCATAAGCATAGTACTGCGATTTTTGCAGGTTTCTGAAAAGCCTAAATATTTCGAGGGGATATAAATAGTCAGTAAGTTTGAACTTCATGAAATATTTTGTTAAGGAAGTTTAGAAATTATTTAAGTGAAATATTTGAACTGCAGAAACATACTTAAAGCCTAACCCGATGAGTAAATTCAAGTAGACCTTGTTATTAATACTAGTTTCAACTTGAATCTCTTTTATACCATTATCAATACACCATTGAAAACGTTTTTGATGAAGCAATCGGCTTATACCCTTCCCTTTTTGGCTCGGAACAACCCCAAGCAGTCCTGCTTTTGCCATACCTTCTGCATTCACCTTAAGGGAAGCAAACCCAGTATAAAACTCTTTTAATCTACACATGTATACAACATCTGCCATGCTCTTATTAAGAACTAAATTTCGTGCCCAATCCACATATACTTCATCGCAATGATTCTTGTCCAGTCCAGGATTATTGTGGTAATGGCCACAATACCCAGCAAAAGCTTTACGTGAAATTGATGCTAAAATATCACTATCCTTTTCCTGAGCTTGAACCACTTCAAAACTGCTATTGGTTTTAAAATCTTGCTTTACCAAAAAATCGGGGGATATCGAAAATGTTAGCATGGTATCAGTGGTAAAAAAACCTACTGTCTGCAATTTGAATATAGTATCACTCAGACCTGTATCACATCTAACAATAAATAGTCTTCCTTGTTCCCTTTTAAAAATAGTAAGCTGTTCACTGATGTTATTACAAGAGGAGTTGATCGACAACTTTGCTGTTTTCAATCCAAATCTTTTCTCATCAAGTGGAGACCAGACAAACATGAATTTACTCACTTTTTTTAATATAATCGTTCAAAGGAACTTTCTGCTGTTCTTTTAATATCCTAATTAAATACTCCCCAATTAAACCTAATGCTAAAAGATTCAATCCACCGAAAAAACAAATCAAGGATACAGTTGACGCATAACCAGGAAATGCAATCCCCATATAAAGTTTTCGAACAATAACTATTGAAATAAAGATTAACGAAAACAGAAAACCAATTATTCCAATAAATCCAACAATTTTAAGCGGTAGAGAAGAGTAGTGTAGGATAGTGTTAAGGGTAAGATTAATTAGTTTATGAAAAGAATAATTTCCCTCCCCATAAACTCGTTTGCCATGTTCAACCTCAATATTAATAATACTATTTGTAGAATTTATTATTAAACTTGACACTGCTGGCATGGCGTTGTAGTTGCTTACTATGACTTTTGCCAGATCGGTAGTCATAATACGAAAAGCTGATTTAACTAATTTATTTGGTTTTTTAAGGAATAAACTGTCAATCCTGTTAATAATGTAACTTCCAATATTTCGCCATAAACTGTGTTTCTTGTTTTTATATGCAGGCACGGCAAAAATAGCTTCTACTTGATTGTTTTCAGTAATAGCCTTTATTAATTTAGGTATTTCACTTACTGGGTGTTGAAGATCATCATCCATTGTGATAATATACTGACCTGTTGCATATTTAATACCTATAAGCAAAGCAACGTGCTGCCCTTGGTTCTTACGCAAAGTCAACACCCTAACATTAGTATGCTCTTGCTGAATCTGTTTAAGAACCTTCTCTGTATCATAGAAATTTGGGCTATCGTTCACAAAGATAATTTCGAATTTATAGCCTTGATCTTTTTCTAGTTCCTTGATTTGATTAGTCAATATTTCAAGACTCTTGGTACTTTTATAAACTGGTATAACAACTGAATAGCTATTCATTATTATTTTAAGATTAAGCGATTAGCAAATATACTTTAAATCAACCTAATTGCGTAGTTTTTTCGAAAATTGAAATTATCTTTTTCTTCTTTTCAAAAAATATTTGGTAAGACTCTTTTTTTTTCTGATCAGCCAATTCCGTAGAATAATAATGAGAGCAATAACAGAAAGAATTAAACCAAATCTGAAATAAGGAGGGAGGTAACGCAACTCAACGTAGCTTTCTCCTTTTGAAAGCGGAATTCCAATGAAACTAGCATTTACCTTATATATTCTTGATTCTTTACCATTAACCTTAGCTGACCAACCCTTATCGAAAGGAATAGAAAAGAATAGCACGCAACTAGTGTCCGTTATTATGCTACCTTTAATCCTTGATTGGGTGAAACCTTCTATTTCAAAGGAATTAACAAAATTTTGACTTAACGATTCTTTATTACTAAGCGAAGCATCGATACGTTTCACTTTATTCTTAACAGTTTTCGGCTCACAGTCAAACTTCTCATCAAGAAATCGCTCATGGTCGTTTATTTGTTTGATAATCAATTATAAGATCAGTGAGGGATAACTATTTTCTTTTATTAATAATTTCCCAATGACCTGCCTTATCGCTTCCAACTCTTTTAATCAGGTTTATTTCTTTTAGTTTTTTCAATTCTCTTTTTATGGTTTCTCTACCAACTTTGCACGACTGAGCCAAATCGTTGATGGATATGAAGTTATTATTTTTAATTAAGCCAATAATGCTTAATTGCCTTGAGCTTAGAGGCTCACTTAGAGGCTCACTTAGAGGCTCACTTAGAGGCTCACTTAGAGGC
Source organism: uncultured Rikenellaceae bacterium (assembly GCA_964509385.1). GTDB lineage: Bacteria > Bacteroidota > Bacteroidia > Bacteroidales > Tenuifilaceae > MWFE01. The sequence goes on along the minus strand of CAZDXY010000011.1, from coordinate 22,497 downwards.
TCATAATAAAAAGCAATTTCGAAACCACCACCTTTGCTGTTAAATTCTGGCTCGGGTAACCCTTCCAGTAATAAATGATTAATAATTGAAAGCGTACCACGTCCCCATGCCTCAATATAGCCAGCAAAATAAAATACGTTTGCAATTAGCCTATTTCTTAAAATCGAAGGATGCTCTACTTTAAGCATTTCTATATTCAAAGGATTCATGAGGGAGCCTTGATTCCAAATAGACAATTTTTTGTCATAAACCCGTATCATGGTAGATGCAAACCCACTATAATCTCTGTGAATAATTGCATTAAGCACAGCTTCACGAAGAGCCTTTTCTGGAATTGAAAACTTTTGTATCCTTTGTATCCCTTTGTAGGCATACTGCGAAGGCAAATATTTTGTGTACAACAATTCAAGTATGCTATCTGGCATACTGAAAAGATTTTTCTCAATCAGATTGTCAGAAATTAAATCTGATGGGTCATTCCCTCTAAAACGGCCTATTTTGCAGTTGGCTACTGATATAAAACGGGTTGGCTCTTTTGCAAAAAGAAGTATAGCTGCCCGAGTAAACTCTTTGTTGCGAACCAACTTAAGGTTTTCAAATATTTTTTGATAATTATTGATGTCGATGTCATGTGGAATGTGCTTGTTTTGTATTGCGCTTTGTACAAAACGATTAACGGTTGGCAAATCAAAATCATCCCAACGAACCATCGGCATTGTTACCTCATCCCATGTATAATTGCTTGCTTTTAAAATAAACTCCTGAAGTGCACTTCCAGTGACTTCCTGCGTAGTACTTCCACTACGGACATAATAACGACCATTAAAGGCAACTGGTTGTTGATTTTTTGAAACAACTATTTCGAGAAGCGTTTTACCATCCTTATCATGAAGTAAAACGCCAGCAATAATTCGTAAATGGTTTGATATTTTGTTTGGAACGTCTTCCAGCAACTTTTCAGGTTTACTAACTCCAACAATCTTCCCATCATCGGTTACACCCAAAAAAAGTTTTCCCCCTTGAGTATTAGCAAAGGCTGCTATAGTTTTCAAATACTCATCACGCCAAGTAATCTTAAATTCTATGTTTTCAGATTCTTTCAAATGAATTAATATATTTTCTGTTTGAAACTATTTACAAAGATTATAGATTATAGCTTTAAAAATTGTGTCGGTTTTTTGTTAACCATTTATTATCCCTAACAAGTTACCTTGCTAGTTTTAATGCCTACCTTTTCTTAATTAGTACCTTTCTTCGAAAGCTAAGAATATCCTCGTTATTCTGATTGTAGGCAATGGTCTCTACATAAACTATTCCCCTGTCAGGCTTTGATTTCGAATCGCTCTTTTCAAGAACTTTGGTTCGGGCATAGATGGTATCATTAATAAAGACAGGTGCCAAATGCTTAACATCCTCGTAACCGAGATTGGCAATAGCCTTTCCGCTAATATCAGGAACAGTAATCCCGACAACAAGGCTAAATACCAGTGTTCCCACAACAAGCACCTTGCCATGCTGCTGCTTGGCAGCATAATCGATATTAGTATGAACGGGATGATGGTTCATGGTGAGCAGTGAGAACACTGGTATTTAGCCTTGTTGTCGCTCTCGAAAATTGTCTTCGAAGGGCTGTGATCAATCACTTCGCCAACCTGAAAATCTTCGAAGTAACGTCCTATCTGAAAGGATGACATATTCAATCAATTATTTATTAAAGGTTCTATTTCTTCTAAGAAATTGCTGAAGCGCTGAGTACTTTTGAGCAATCAAATATAGCACTAAAAGGATAAATGTGATGCAAGATATCCAAAATCCCCACATAAAAAATGGGGTAAAGTATTGCAATTCAACCATATGCTTTCCTTTTAAGAGTGGAACTCCAATAAAACCAGCATTCACTTTATAGAATTCCGTTTTTTTTCCATTCACTTTCACTGTCCAACCATTATCGTAAAGTATCGAAAAAAAGAGTACGCTGTTGGATTCGGTTTCAATTGTTCCCTTTATATGTGATGGTTTGAAATCGGTGATTTGGAATTCTCTTGCACTATTAACTTTCTGATAAGAAGCCAATAAATCTTCTATCTCAATTTTTTGTAATGAATGAGCTATATCGATAGGTTTCATTCTGTTTACATTCACCAAATCGCATCTTGCACCATTTTCTAAAAGTAATTTCGTTATGTTAAGATTACCATTCATTACAGCCCAGTGCAAAGAAGTATTTCCATCCTCTTCATCAATGAAATCAATATCCACTTCACCGTTTTCAACCAATCTCTTAGCAATGTAAATATTGTTATATTTTACAGCATCCATAAGTAATTGGTTGTTCGATTGGAATTTATCATAACCATTGATAGAGTCGATAAAAATATTTTCATCTATGGGTTCAATAATTAAATAGGATTGTGCAAAAACATCCTTAACATTATCCGGAAATTCAGATATCTGATTGCTAAGGATATAACGGTTATACAAAAATCCCAAAGGTTTATAGTTGGTATTCTCATACAGGTAAGTATCATCAGCACTATTTACTAAATTGAAATTCTTTACGCTAAGCTTATTTTTAGTTACAAGATACTTTACGCTAAGCAAATCTAGTAAAGAATACCTATTAATGGTTGGCTCCCTATTGGGAAGATGGCGTATCTGCTTACCATCGGTTAATCCGAAGAATTGGCAAAAATCAACGTAACTTTTGGGATTCATTGAGTTATAGGCTTTTATGCCGTAGTAATCCTGAACCAATGCATCGTTTGTCCTTTGAGAAAAGTACTGTTTATCAACCCTGAAGAAATATGAAGAATCTGTACTTCTAATGTAATCGATCATCGGTATGGTTGAATCGAAGTATGGTATGCTATTCTTTTCAACGGTATTCCTGTTATTGGTTGAAGAATAGTGTATCAGCACAACCTCGGTGCAAACAGCAATAAATAAAAGTAATCTGAAGGTAGCGTCCCTTTTATTACCATTAAAAAGAATGATAAAGTAGAGCGTAAGAATGGAAATCACAATAAGAACCTGTTTTAATGTAAATGAGGCCTGATGCTCATGGAAATTAAAAAATACAAATAGAAACAAGAGCATCATTACCGCTACAAAGGATATGAAGGTACCTGTAAGAATTTTTTTTGAAAGATTATTTCCTTCAATGAAGTTTGTAAAGATCGTTGATGCAAGCACAAGGTTAAAAACTATGATCCCATAGGTCCACCGGTACATTGGGTACTGAAACCCATTGAACATCTTTGCGAAAATCGGGAAAGTTATCAGCAATAGTGAAATAATAACCAAGGCGATGCAGGCTATTCGTCTTCGGCGATCCTGTAATCTGAATACCTGAGGAATCATCAATAAGCTGAGCAAGCCCGAGTAAAGCTGAGGCGATTCGTAGTAATTACCCTGATAGATGTTAAAATTCTCAGTCCACCCAAAAAAATTATGCGCACCTCCCGTTAAGTCGTTGGCAAAAAATCTACCTAAGGCAGTGATATAGAAACGAATGCTCTGAATATCGGAAAAGTTACTGACAACATTAAACTTTTCTGCTGATAAGTTAATACGGGGAGAATTGATCAGGGAATTAATGGCAGGCAAGTGAATGAATAGCAATAACAAAAAGGCTAGAATAACCAAACCATAGTAACCTAATAATCTTTTAATACTATCAATCAATGAAGACCCATTATAAAACAACCTGAATATGAAATAAATGGAGATTAATAAAAGAAGCTGATAGAATAGGTATAACGACAGGGAGCAGAAAACAAGGCTTACAATTAGCAAACCAAACCTTCTCTGGCCAATATAAAGTTCAGTTGAATACAACAGTAAGGAAAAAAATACCATGTAGGTAGCAAATTGGTAATGCTGGCCCCACAGCATAATAAACCCATTGAATGCGAAGAGAATGGAAAAAATCAGGGCAGTGTATAAATCTTTTATAAGTAGCCTGAGAAAAGAGTAAAAAATGAGGCCCGAAAGTATAATTTTAATAATGTTGATATAAACAAGTCCCTCGGCCAGATTCTTGGTACCAAAAAGCAGAAAAGCAGCATTGAATGGATTAAGAGTATTCCCTATTAGCGCTGTGAGGTATCCGTTTCCAAGTCCATGGTGAAAGCTATATAAAGGAAGACCGGAAAAATTGTTTACAAAGAAATAGATGGCCGGGTAGTAGACATTGATTGTGTCGGACCCAATATCGTAAAATAGAAAAAGGTTGCTATCGAATATATACTTATGGTAAAGGATTAATGATAAAACTGCTAATGTGGGCAGCAATACAAATAAAACCGGAAAACGAGAATTACAAATAAAACTCTTGATGCCAAAATATTTTACAATAACCATGCAGATTAAACCAAGTGCTGCTAAAAAGAAAATGGCCGAAGGAATCCAGTTTATTCCAGAAACTAAAACACCATCTACAAACCGGGCATTGTAAAGGTTGGGGTAAAAATAGTTGATAAAAATCCAGATAGAAATGGCAATAAGGGGAATGGCTGCAATAACCCGCTCTGAATAATTTGTAAGATAGTTTTTAATTACTCCCATCAAATGTTGTAGAGTTGAGTTTTTTGTTGAATTTCAAAACAACCTTCAATTAACTGTCTGTCATTAGTTTGTAATGATACTCATCGAAAGTGGTGGTTATATGGTAAATCTCAATTACCGCACCCCGACCAGTATCGAATCTTTTATACAGTGGATTAGATATCATATATCGAAAGTAGTTTTGCATAACCTCAAGCTGTTCCTTTCTGACTTTCGGTAAATCGGTCGATGAACGATTAAGGAACCTACGATAAATTGTGGGTGAAGTAATGTAATACCTACCATAGAGTCCGTTCACCTGTTCGCTATTCATAATATCTATGTTACGGATTTGTGTTAAACCCTTTACCATATCTACCTCAATCCTTTCATAGTAAAAATCCTCCAGATAATTTTCGAAAAGTTTATTTAAATACTCATTACTCCCCCGGTTATGTAAAAATGCTCGCGAAATTGCTTTTGAAACCCTTATGTTCTTCCTATTATATAATTGGGGTATTAAATAATCAATATTACCTTCAAGTATGAGGAATTCGTTTTCGAGCAGGTTTTTTTCAATCCATTTTTGCGCAATCATCCTATTGGTTTCTTTCCCATTGTATTGCTTTAGGTAACTTTGTAAATTTGGATAAATTATAAAGTAACCAGAAATAAGAACGATTACAGCAACTAATCCTTTCTCGATATTTCTCTGCGTAACGGGTTTTAATTTTTTTGATATTGATGCTATATTATATACGACACCAGCAATTGCAAGCAGTGAAAGAAATCGAACCACATTAAATGCTGGAAGAAACCAATAGTATGTTATTTCAGGTGAATTAATATAAGGAATTATCAGAAGGAATAATGATAAAACACTTGGTATGACGATTTTAATGTATCGCTTTGAGAACACCAAAAGGAATAACGATATCACAACTGGCAAACCACAGTATTTATAAAATATTTGATAAATCGCATTTAACCTGTCGGAATATGTGTAATGGTATACTTTACCCCACTGAAAACTGGTTGCAGCTTCTACCCCTCCCCGTCCAATTTTACCTACTTTCAAAATTGAAGAAATCGAGTCTATGTAGTTGAGATATGGTTGAAAAATATATAAAAATAGTATAAGTGTTATAAGAATACCAATAGCATTATACCATTTAATAGTTTTATCCCATAGTCTGTAGATAAGATATACCAAAAGCAGGATAACCAAAGGAAATGCTGAAATTTTTGAGCTTATTGCACCCGCAACCGCAATGGCAAGCAGGTATAAGTACTTTTTGTTATCGCTTCTAGAGGCAAAAAGGATTGAAAGAGCAACAAAAAAACCAACTAAAAGATCGGTTCTTAAGTAATTTGCAAAATGAATGGCATCGAGGCTTGTGATTGAAACTAATACAAACAGAATAATTAATGCCATGGGAACATCTTTATTCCGAGCTGTTCGGGCCAGAACCATTATAGCAATTACACCGAAAACGGCAAACAAATACCTTGCAACAAGCACAAAGTAACCGTTGTAAAACATTTGCATTGCATACTCATCAAGTGACGAGAATTTGCCGATGGCAATCATTGGCAAGGCCAACAGCATGTATACTGAATATAAAATATACATTCCCAAGCTGCCGTAACCATACCAACCTGGATCAAAGTTACCCCCAAAAAAACCTAAGGCAAAGTGGAACAAGGCATTTTCATCTACACGCTCTCCAAAGAAATCCCATATTGAGTGAACCTGTAATAGTGGTATTGCAAGTATTAGCAAAAAAAATCCCAATTGTTTATACGTAATCCTAATCCTGGGTGGTGATTTAATAAATGCCAGTAATTCATTAAATTTTACATATACGAAGTTTCTGTAAAAGGGCAATAAAACCTTACCTAGTAGAAAGTTGATTATTTTCCTTTGAAAAATAATACTAACCCCAATTACAATCAATGTGATTACTAGATGAAGAATAAAAGGGATCCAATTTGTTTCAACAATAATTTCAGCATTTTCAACTGAAAAAACTGACATATTATAGTCGAAGACTAAGTAAAGAAAATATGAGTTTAATCCAATAATTGCAGACAACGCTATTGCTTCTATGTGCTTCTTTATCAAACTCATAAATATCAATTCAATTGATTCTTACAATCTTATAATTATCGGACCCTAGCTGTGGAACATTAACAAAATCGACCTCAACATTGTACGTTTCAACAATAAAAATTTTTAACGAAGTAATAAAATCCTTGGGACCAATAATAATAGCCTTAGGGTTATCAATGAAAAGTGGTAATAAATCTTTTGCTTTTTTAATTCCTAAGCCTTTTTCGAGCCTTTGATAGTAATGGGGCGAAAAAGTTGTCCATCCACCCCCAATCCTAAAATAATCCAATGGGTACTCGTCTCTTTTTAAAGGGTTCTTATTCACAAACCCCAATCCGCTTCTTCCCGGTTTCGATAAAACTATATAGTCCCTATACTTTATATTTGTCTTCTCAACTTGCTCCTTTAGAATTCTTCTTTTTTCAAAAACCTCCCTAGTATTTAAAGTATTAATAAATTGCTCTTTAACAATTAATAAAACAAATATGACAACGAGCAGGTTTAAAAATACTATCAAATTTCTTGAGTTCAGATACGGATTTTTTTTAACAGATAAGAAGAAAAATGAAATAGTAGAAGTTCCAAGGATAACAGGGTCGAATACTCGGTCTTTGATTATGTAAACATCTGATAAGTACATCAGTGCACAAAAAACATATATAAAATTAAAACTAACCAAAAGAATAATCATCTTATTTCTCTTAAGGAAGGTAATTATCATAATGCCTATAAAAAACAGAAAATTAAGGTAGTAGCGATTCCATAATCTTTTTGAAGCAATAGGAATTCTATAAAAAAATTGCTTTAATTTTTCCATCTCGGAGGATTTGGGATAAGCATTAACAACATTCGAAAGTGTTTTAACATTGTACTTATCTTCATGAGCAAAAAACCATTGAAGTAGTATCAGGTAATCGTTCTTCGACCACTCATTGAGTTGGAAAACCTCTTCATTCCCGAATACCTTAAAAGCAATCATATTATCGTGGATTTGCCCCCTGACAGCATTGAATCTCCTGAAATCTTTATACTCTTCACTTGTAGCATATTTATATGTCATGTTCTCAGCATATATTGTAACTAACAATGGAGATAGCAACAGAAAAAAAGAGTAAATCATATTTCGGATATTGCCTTTAAGGTTAACCATAACAACACCTAAAAGAATAGGAAGAGAAAATAATAGCACACCATACAAAGCTTTCGATCGGAATAGAAAGGATATGCTTAGTAAAACTCCAGAAACAATTTGGGGTAAATATTTTGACTTGCTTTTATAAATATTACAAATAAACAGTGCTATCCCTGAGAAACCAACCATAAAGGCAGTAGTAGTAAATGTTAACGATACTGCAAATTGAGTGAAAAATGAAATGGATGCAACAGCAAGAAGTAATGTAAGGATTGTAGGCAACTCTCTTTTCCTTATTATTCCTATAAAACAATATATTAGAGTGGTAAGCGATAAAAAATGAACAAACATCAATGTTAATGCGTAAAATCCCACCCCATTATGAAGTAAATACAAAAATTTAATAAACTTGCCAGCTATTAACGATAAAAAAACTGCATCGTGCCCCCCAGCAAGAAAACTCTCAATGGCCAAATCGTCGTTTATGTGATAGTGAATGGGAAAAAACAATGATAATAAAACAATTATCGTAGCTGATAAAAAAAGGCTAATTAGTACATCAAATTTTACTGATTTTTCGATTTCCTCACTTGAAACATTATCTAACTTTCTGTAGTGTTTACTTATAAAAAACTTACCGACAAATTCGCTATTCCAAAATGTATTAACAAGATTAAGAATAGTTCTATTATAAATTTGAACTCCAGCAACAATTAATGCAGTAATAAGCAGATGGATTACTAAAGGAATCCAGTTAGCTTTAGTTACTACAATACCATCAATAATACTATGATCCTTAAGACTATAGTCAAATAAATAGTAAACAACCGCAGAAATAGCTATAACTACAATTAAAGAAATAGCTCTTTCTGAAAAGAAATTTCTCTTCAATATTTCAAATTTATTGGTCATAGAAAAAAGAGTAAGAAAGTATTCAATGCGTACTCATTTTTATTAAAGAAGCAAATAGATAAAGTGACCCGTTAGAAATCATGATGAAATTGATTATCAGAGGATATCTCTTGAAAAAGGATAGTGTATCTTACTTAAAAAACATAAACCTAAATTAAATTCAAGAATTTAATTTAGGTTAAATCAAAATATTATTGATTCTACAATAGTAAATGGTTAAGGAATTATTTCTTGATCTTACTAATGGATAAATCGTTATTCTTCCCAGAAAGGTCTCTGACAACATCATTCTCCACAACCTCGAAATTCCAATACGCAACCAACGATTTTTCCTTACTCGCTTTTTTAACTCCAATGGCAGTCTTATTAATCTCAGCTAATGACAATGCTTTTCCCCAAATACGAATGTCAGCAACAGTAGCATCAAGCAGGTTATTACCATGAGCCATAAGAATTATTGCATTTTCAGTTTTAGCAGATCTGGGCAAAGTTCTAAAAGTTTTTTTAGCAGCAGATTGGCCATTTACAAGCAGTTCCATATTTTTATTTTCTCGATCCCTAATGGCTGTTATTCGAACCCATTCGTTTAGTGGAATCACCTCTTCAGGGATCCAGTCCAGTACAATAGCTTTGTTTCCATCACCAAAATACCACTGAGCTCTATCCTTACCCCGAAGCCTTAAATGAAACTCGTTTTTTGCATCGGATTCTAACTTCGAAACGATAGTTGTCCATTTCGTAGGATAACTATGAAGCATAATGTACATATCCACTGTAATGCTTCCAGTAAGAAGGTCTGACGAAAAAGGCTCTGTTTTTGCCCATTCTTTATTAAACTTGTAACCTTTAAGTTCCCTTTCTTCTGTAGTTATACATCCTACTAAAAGAGATGGAATAATTAGGCCAAGAATTAAAAATTTAATTGTTCTTTTCATGGTATTTAATTTATTAGTTCATAATTTAATACAATACAAAAGTAAATTGATTATTAAAAAAAAATAAATCGTAAAACAATTTCTTTTGATAGTAATAATTTCTTCAGTTTAAGATAATAATAGTTTTACAAATCTATTTATTGAAATTAATAATATGAGATAATCCTGATTAATTCATAATTCTTCTTGTAAAAATAATAGTCTAGCCTATATTCCAAAACGGCCTTATGCCATCGTGAGGGAAGAAAACTGGTTTAATCAGATACTTGGAATCGGGCAAATTAAATTGATTAGGAGCAGTTTGCAAATGCTTCTGCGAAGTAAACCATATTGGATAAAACCTATGGTTATCAAACTCTTCAATCTGCTTGTAGGGCCACCTTTTGCCCATTTGTTTTACCATCCACTCAGCCCCCCTGATTAGCCCAGTGCCATTTGAACTTTCGTATTTCCAAAGATCAACATTGTGCCTCGAGGCAATTTCGGCCAGGTTAATCCAAGTCTGGAAGTTGAAGCATGTGTAATGAGCAGTAATTGTTCGATCGAGTTCGTGGGGTTGCGAACCGTCAGGGAGAAACTGCTGAGGGATACGTGTTTGCGCTCGGGCAAGCGTTTGAAATAACGTTGCATAATCGCCCAAGAAGGCTGAAATGGAGGCAACCTGCAGATCGTAACACGTACCATGATTGTTTTTTGCTAGCACCTCAACCCTTCCCTGTGGTGAACTTAGCAGCCAATGAAGAAAATCGTTTAACCACTCCTTGAAACTCCCAAGCATACTATCGTTCAGTAGATTATAATCATTTAATATTCGAACTGCATCCAAATAGTAGTACATATCCTTTGTTTCGATAATACCAGTGCATGTACCCTGATTGTTATCGTGTCCCATCCTAACCTGACCATACATAAGATGCGGATTCATCCTGCTTGCAGAATCGATAAAAAATCGTTCGAAGATTTTAACAGCGTGTTCAGCAAACTTCTTATCATCGGTAAATTTAGTTGCCAGTACAAGTATTGTAGAGTCGTCAAAAACTCTCTGCAATCGCGACCGATCGTACTTCTCGCTTTCCTCCTCATACATTTTGGTACCGGGTACCCGTTCTCCATCTTTTCGAATGTATGGCAATCCATCCTTTGTTTCGGGATTTGGCCACCAGTATGGTGCCGGGTGCCAGTAATCATTTTTATTACCGCTTGGCGGTAATGTGATTTTATCAATAACACTATACGGACTACGGGTTAATGCTTCCTGTGCGTACCCAATCAGCAAATTGACAAGTTGGTTGATATCCTCTGATTTTCCGCTCTTAAATATTTCAACCTCTTCATCCAGTTTGGTAGAGTTGAAACACGTAAGTTGGGCTCTGTTTTTGGCCGAAAGCGCCAGATCAACATGATTAATTGTTGAAATAATTGCATCGACCCTGGCCAGAACCCGCTGCTTTACGCTATCGCTAGTATCCTGCTCCATCTCTTTGTTCCCTGAAAATAAGCGAGCAACCCAACCGGCATATCCAAAATTACCTGCATCGTGTGAGAGGGGGATTCGATCAAGATCCCACGAATCATCTTTAGGGTAACTATCCCACTTACCAGGGATTCCCAACCTCCATAGAAGTTCAACTTTTGGCCTTCGTCCATATGGAAATGTCTCATTGAACTTCTCCTTTGCATCGTTCCTAAAGATAATTTGTGGCTCCTCAACAGGTTCAGGAGTGAAATTATCATTCAATAGAACCTCGTTGTTGGTAACCCTTGTCATTGGTACAACAAAATACTTTACTTGCGGCAAAGCCTTTATGTCATGGGAAATTTGCTCCCAGGCCTTTTCAGTAAGGAAACAATTTCCATCCCACGGTAGAACCCATTTCGCTCTAGATAAACCATCGTTCAATGCCACATTGCGTGCACCATTATTATTCATTATGTAGTTGTTCTTCAACCTGTATACTGCAGCGAGGGCTCTATCCTGCTTATTCTTATCGAGTGCCTGAAATTCTTTACTTGCAAGATAACCCGGTTCGGGAAGACAACTTGTATCGTAGCCTATTTTCCCATATTCATCAGGGTTGAAGGGAATATGTATAAATTGATGGTTATGCTTTTTAAGTAATTGAATAATTAATTCTTCTTCCTCTTGATCAATAATCCTATTCACCACAAAACGTTTTTCACAGCCATCGAAGTTGGGTTCATTCTCAAGGATAAACCTGAGGTTTTCGCGCGATTGCCCCTTCTTATGGCGAGGATACAGGTCATTGCCAATAATTCTGTAGAGAACAAAAGTATCTGGTGAAGTAATTAATGTCTGCTTTGGTTTTTCTTCATTATGATCCTTCGAAGAGGTCTTTTTTTCCTGCTTCTTCCAGGGAACAAAATATTCCTCAGCTAAGGGTTCAAGCTTTTCGAGAGGTATTAAACCATTAAAACCATTCCTGAACCGCTCATGGAATAGCTCCTTATCCTCGGGGATATTCTCCTTAAAAACTTTTTCCTTATCGATCTCAACCAGGGTAGAATTTGGGTTGTAAACGAACGAATCTAAAACACGAGCAATAACGGTGATCTCGTTATCCGCTTTGTGCGCCTTATATCCCGGGAACAGCACAGCGTCGTTGTATATTTGTTTTACCCAATCGATTCGAACCATTCCAAAGGCAGCTACCCTACCCCTCCATTTTCCACAGTTAAAAGCTAGTAATCCTTTACCTGTCTTCTCCAGATCATCGTATGCCAGCTTCAACCAATCCAAACCGGGATAGGCATCCTGGGCTAAGTACACAACGTATCTTACATGGATTCTATTTGCAGTAGCGTTTAGAACATTAATAAATCCTTTCCGAAGAGTGTCGTTCACAATCAAAATTCTAAACTCCATTCCGGCGCGTTTAAGCAAAAATTTTGCAGTATCAACACCCATCTTAGTGTCGATACATGGCATTATAACAGCAACGCCTTCTGGGTTTGAATAGCTATAGCTATCAATGTCTTTAATATCAACTAAATCAATACTATTTTCTACCTCAAAGTTTATGGTTTTGGAAGGTGAATCGACTTGCAGTTTCTCATCCTTTTCTATCGGAAGAGGAATTGTTTTCCAATCCATTGAAGGAATTGGACCTTTAGTTAACTCAGCTGAAAGGTCTAAGTTATGTTTCTCCTTCTTAATAAATTCCGAAATATCTTTTTGTAACTTTTCGTTGGGTGCATACCAGGTTCCATCGGAGTTGAAATAATTCTTAAGATTTTCAGCACAGGAGCCAATGGTTTTGAGTACGGTATCGTTATCTTTTTTCTCAATTATGTCAATAAAAACTTTAATCGATTTAGCTTTTACATTAGGAATAAACATCTGCTTTTCGAAGAGCACAAGGTGATGGGCAATAATCATCTCGTTGCACTCCACCGAATCGCCATAAACAAGCATTTGAATTGTTTGACCATCTATCAATTCCCTTACAGTTGGGTCGAACCTAACCTTTGCCACCAGATCGTATATCTCCATATGAACAAGCCCAACTTTAAAATCTTCTTTACTTTTTACTTTTAAGTAATTCAGTAGTGATTCCAAGTTCTTATCAGCTATTCTGAAATCGGATACTATCACCATGTTGAAATGTCGCTTTTCGACAATTGTTGGTTCAATGTTCGAATCCATGATCCATGGGACAGGGAATGGTCTCTTTTCCATTGGAAAAGGATACTTAAAATCCTTTGATTTTGAATAGAAATACTGATAACTGTCGCGATATTCTTTCCTTGACCCCATTGGAAAACCGGGATAACCAAAAATCGTGTTACCTGTAAGAGATGTTTCAGAGTAACGTGCAAAAGATAGGGGTACCAACGGAAGTTCTACTACCGAATCGGCTCCAAAGGTAATTAACAAGCGCTTATGCATTTCCGTATCTGCACCATAGCGAACGCTGTCCCAATATCCAATCGTATCAAGTACTACGTTTCGTCGGAACATAAGAGATGATAGGTTTATCTGCATATAGAACCCAGGATTGTTCCGTCTGTAAAATCTTAGTTCAGGTGTGACCCTTGCCCACTGCGAAATATTGGCAATAACAGTAGGATTCTCCTGAAGATTTTTTACCTGGTAGGCTATTTTCTCAGGATGTGACCAGTCGTCAGAATCGTTACAAGTAACAAAATCTCCTGTTGCAATCTTAAGCGCTCGATTACGGGCGACATAAGGTCCCTGGTTAATTTTCGATTCAATCAGTTTAACCCTATTATCCTTTTTCTCAAACTCTTTTACAAACTCTCTAGTATTATCTGTGCTACAATCATCGGCAACAATAATCTCAATATTACTGTAGGTTTGGGCAATAAGCGAACTTAAAGTAGTGCCAATAGTCTCTTTAGCATTGAAGGTGGGTACAATAATGGTAACCTTAGAAGAACTATCTATATCCGAAAAAGATTTCGAATCTGAGGTAAATGTTGTTAATCTATCATAGGCCGATTTCGTTTTAACATCGTCAATGCTTATCGGGGAAAGTCCGAATTGCTCATAAACCCTATTGATAATCTTAATTTTCTCCTTTAAAGACACTTCTAGGTTGGCTGCAGCTAGGATCAGATCAGTGTTTGGAACAAATGCTAAGGAATTATCTATTATTGCTTTTGCTTTGCTAATATTACCCAATGTTTCATAGCATTCCGCCTCAATGAGAACCAATCTTTGATTGAAATTTAAATCAAATTCATCTCGGGCAATCTTACTTAAAAAGTCTAATGCTCTTTGTGCATCTTCCTTGTTTTGTTTGTTAGCGTGCCATAGGGCAAGTTCCCATCCTGCAATACTTTGAGTGTATTGGTCGCTATTATCATCGAAAGTTTTAATTAGATCTTTGTATGCTCTATTAAAGCCAAACTCTAATAACTTAATCCTTATTTTTTTTATTTCCCTTTCGGATTGAAGTCTTTTTTTTTCAACAGTTACAACTACCTGATCTTTATTTGTGGTATTCTGAATACTACTTTCTTCCTTACTTGACTTAATTAAACTTTGATAAAGATCATAGTACTCATCAATCATTTGATGAATTGACTTAAAATTAATCCTATTGACATTGGATTTCTTTTCAAGAAAATCGTTCTTGTCATTCTGTATTGCGATTATATTATCGTACCATTCTTGAGAGCTGATAGGATCTAAAGTCCATCCACCTTTTTCTCTAATTATTCTTTCACCTACAGCACCGTATGTTGTGCCAATAACTGGAATCCCAAACATCCATGACTCAGTTAGGGTGTGGGAAAATGTTTCGTGACAAATGGATGGAATAATGGTTATGGAAGGTTTGATTTTCTTAATGTATCCTAACAACTCATCACGCTGGTATTTCCCATACAAAAGAATGTTATCACATGTTTGGTACTCTTCTAACAATCCAACTACCTCACCAATTACATGCAATTTTATTGGTCCATTATTGTGGTTATTTATCCTCATCATATCAAGAACCAAGCGTATTCCTTTAACCTCGTTAAGCGCTCCGAAAAAAACAATATCTAAAACTTTCCCTTTTTCAGGTATTTTACAAAAGTCATAGATTTGATCAATAATCCTTCCATGCTCAATTAACTTGAATTTTTTATGATCCAAATGGGTGTAGTTCTCAAGTATAATTTTTTTCGTGAATTCCGATGTTACAATATAAGCTTGGCATTTCACCAAAGATGGTTCTACTATGCGCCCCCACTTTTCACGAAAATCTGGTCTTAATCTAGAAATTTTCCCAAACCAATTTCTTGAAAATTTGCAATCTATTTCACCGGAATAAAGATTACAATTTCCGTAGCAAAATTTTCCATTGTTTATTAGATGAATGCTAGGGCATACCGCTGAAAAATCATGGAATGAGAAAACAACTGGTGTCTTTCTCTTACTATAAAACTCAATAATCCCAGGACCACTTCCAATTAATACCCTCACATGAACCAGAGAGGGATTAAGCATAATGGTTAAATCATTAAGTGCTTTTATTCTCTCCTGATCTAAATCTCTAATTTCATTCCAATGGCTATTGAATCTGTATTTTAATACCGATTTAATTTCATCATTAATGGTAGTAAATACAGTCCATTCTTTTGTCCCAACTTGCAATATATAAGCTAAACCCTTATTATTCATGAATTTCATCATGTCAAATGAAATGTAAACCATTCCACCACCTCCATCATGAACAACATAAAGGATACAATCCTTTACCTGGCTACCCTTTTCAATTTTCCATTCATTTTGCTCTAATGTTAAATTAAGACCATCAGGTTCCATTTGCCTATCTTCATTTTTCATGCAATCGAATGCTTTTCGACCTTCTGATCTACCATAAAGAATAAAATGAACTAGTGGGTTAACCCCCGATTGTGCAACATCATCGTAGTATTCAAGGTATGCTTTTGTATTAAATTTTGGACTCGGATTTCTTCCCTCAAAAACTCCTCTTCTTACGAAGTGCTTTATTGGATTTATCCCTGATATGGCTATATCAGGATTTTGCTTTAAATACCAATCCGAATCGAAAAGCATTGATTTACGAATGATTTTTATGTAGCGCAAAATCCTTAGCTCCAGCCTCAGTTTTTCTATTTGAAATGTTATTGAATAAAGAAAGAGCTTTACAATAAACGAATAAGAGAATACGATTTTTCTAATAATTTTCGAGATTAATCGTAAGGGTTTTGTTAATCGCCAACTTTTTGAATTCAGGATGCTTCGAACTTCTTTATCCTTAGCGTGTATCTTTGTACTTAGTTTTTTGTTAACAACTCTATGCTCTTCAATTTTTCTATTTAAAAATATTATTTTTTTATTCCTTCTTTCTACAACTTCTTTATATTCTTGTATCTTCTCATTCCTTTTCTTAGCAAGTTCTTTATGTTGCTTGATCTCTACGTTTAAATCATTCAAACGATTACTTACACCTACCAACTTTTCATTCAACTTAACTCGCTCAATTTCAATTTTTTCTTTGATTGATTTTTCAGAGTTTAACAATTCATTTAGGTTATTGAGCTTATCGTTAAGATTTTGAATTTTTTCGTCTTTTTGGTCAATTAATAATTTTTGTTTTACCTGATTTTCCTTGATGCTAGCAATAAGATCGTTTTTTATATGTAGTGTTTTTAAAAATTCTTGGATTTTTATTTCTTGATATGAGATTTTTTCATTTTTCTTAACAATT
>CAZDXY010000011.1:0-5539 GCA_964509385.1 uncultured Rikenellaceae bacterium | reverse complement strand
TTCTTCAAGTAAAACAATCCTATTATTCCTTTTTGCAATTTCCTCCTTGAGTTCACTATACTTTTTTTCAAGATTGGAAACTTGATCATTACGCTTTGTTATTATCTCCTTGTACTCAGCTAGTTTATCCTCAAGTTTTAATATTCGTTCATTCCGTTTTGCATTGGACTCTTTGTACTCGTTTACCTTTGCTTCAAGTATTAATATTTTTTCATTCCGTTTTGCATTGGACTCTTTGTACTCGTTTACCTTTGCTTCAAGGGTTAATATTTTTTCATTCCGTTTTGCATTTGACTCCCTAAAAGCGTATAGTTTTTCCTCAAGAGTTGATATCTTCTCATTCTTCTTAACAATAATCTCCTTATTCTTAGCTAGGCTAAGTTCAAGTGCAGCTATTTTTTCTTTTCTGTTTTCAACGTAAACTTTTAAAGCCTCTATCTGCTTGGCATTTTTTTCGACCTCCTTTTCAGATTGCCTAATGCCTCTTTTAAGCGATAACATTTCCTCCCTAACATCCTCCTTCTCTTGAATAGCAAGTATCCTATTCCCAAGGGTAGCAAAAAATTGTTGAATAAAAGGGTCTTTTTTTGCAGTATCAACGAAATTAAGAAATTCTGAAGGAATGTTCTTTCCAACACAAACAATACCTAACCCATGCCCATGTAAAAACTCGAACGAAGGGTACTTGTTTTTAATCTCTTCAAAAAGCCTCCAAACTCCAAAATCTCTTTCTCTAACGTTTGTATCGTGCATAACAACTATCCCCTTGCTGCTCATCTTTGGAAGCCAACTCTCAAAATCATGCTTAACAGCATCATAGGTATGCAATCCATCAATATGTAAAAGATCAATGCTGCTATCGTTAAAATACTCAAGTGCATTGTCAAAAGTCATTTTAAGCAAGTATGATATTTGAGAAAAATGCTGATTATTGATTTTTTTAACCCTTTCATAAACAGCTGCACTATAAAAACTTGCATGCTCATCACCTTCCCATGTGTCAACAGCATAGCACTTTGTGCTTATTTTCAGCTCATATACAGCCTGACAAAATGAAAAATAAGAATTACCTGAATGGGTTCCCAGCTCCACAAAAATATCTGGCTTAAGCATTTCGATCAGATAAAAAGCAAAGGGAGTATGCTGAACCCAACCGTAGGGTTTTTCCAAAAAATTTGGTTTACCAAAAAAATATTTACCCGCTATGTTCATCTTGTAAGTATTTTCAATCAATAATCAAACTCAGAAATGTTGTCAATTTTCAATAAGCTGCACAGAATAGTTCTCTTCTTCAATAACTATTATATTAGCTCCTCTTTTAAACTTTGGATTTTGGTTATCAACTGAAATTATTAATGTATCATGTATCCAGTGATGTTGAACATGATTTTCCTGATCTCCATCCGATAACGCTATGGTTAAAGTATATTTTCCAACCATGATCAAAGGGAATTTAAAATCTGTTCTTATCACAACAAATTCTCCAGCATTAAAACTTGGAATTGGCTGATTATAGAGATAATTATTTACAGTGAAAATTCCATTCCCTCGCTTATCCATTAAACGAATTCCAAAACCTGGATGCTCAATAAAATCAACAACTTTGATTTTTGCATAAAGGCTTAACCATTCACCACCCATAAGGGTATCAACCTTTTTATCAGAATTCATAAAGTATAATGCCACACCTTCAATAATGGCTCCATACTCTCCGAAAGATTCCAAATTAGTAACATCAATCCATTTTATATCCTTCACCAATAATTTCTTGGGCGTTTCTTGCTTCTGGATATCGTCAACTGAAATTGGTTCAGAACCTTTGTTATTTGGCTGAACCCTTTTAGTCTGGGTTTCTAACCCATAAGTCATAAACCCAATATATTTTTTTACAATCTCACTCGATGCTCCAAATTCCTGCACTTTACCATCGTTCAACCATAGGGTCTTATTACAAAAATTGGTAACTGCACCAGTATCGTGGGATACGAGAATAACGGTTCTGCTCTGATCAATAAAATCTCTCATTGTTCTTAAGCATTTCTGCTTAAATCGTAAATCTCCAACTGCTAAAACTTCATCGAGTATCAGTATATCTGGATCAACATGGCTGGCAACAGAAAATGCAAGACGGGATTTCATGCCACTTGAATAGGTTTTTAATGGTTGGTAAACAAATTGACCAATATCAGCAAATGTCAAAATCTCATCAAGCTTTGATTCAATCATCTTCTTGGAAAAACCAAGAATGGTTCCATAGAAGTAAATATTTTCTATCCCTGTTAACTCAGGATTAAAACCAGCGCCAAGTTCCAGTAATGTGATTACCCTTCCGTGGATATTAAAAGTACCTGAAGTTGGTGTAAGAATACGTGAAAGAATTTTTAATAGCGTAGATTTTCCACTGCCATTCTGCCCAATAATTCCAAGAGAATCGCCTTTCTGTACCTGAAAAGACACATCCTTTAAAGCATAAAAATCTTTGTGATACTTCTTCCTCCGAGGATGAAGCGCTTCCTTTAACCTATCCCGTGGAGAGCTGTATAAAGGATATATTTTTGATAGCGATTCAACATCGATTGCTAATTGCTTATGATGATGTCTACCATTTAACTCATCCATCTTATTATATTAACCTTTTGATATTTTTTTTTGAACTATAAATATTTATTATAGTACATCCGCAAAATGTGGCTTCAACTTTTGAAATACAATGGCTCCAACAACAAAAAAGAATATGGCAAAAAACCAGAAATAAAGTGTGAGATTTAAGTTCTCGTAAAACCATTTCCCCTCAATAAGGGTTTCACGGTAACCATTTGTTAAATAAAAAAATGGGTTTAAGTCAACTATTAATCGCATATTGCCTTGGACACGTGCATGAGGCCATAGAATTGGAGTTAACCAGAATAGTAAGGTCAATAAAACGTCTAGTGTTTGCTTAACATCCCTCACAAACACCATTAATGCTGAGGTAAACCACCCCAAACCAACCAATAGAAAAATCGAGCATAACAGGTAGTATGGAAGTTGTAGCCAATAAATGGTAGGATAAAATCCATAGGCAACAACAAAAATAAGCAATATCAGGATCAGAAAAAGATGAATAATTAGCGCAGTAAATATTCTAATCAGGGGTATCATTCCCACCCTGAAGTACATCTTCTTGATCAAAAAAGCGTAATCGATTAAGGAACTTGATGAATTCTGCAAACCTTCTTTTACGAAGAACCATGGTATCATACCGCTAATAAACCATGGGAGAAAGGGTATACCTCCGCTCAAATCGCCCCCTCTTAACCCAATTGATACAACAAACCACAACACCAGTATTATACTTAAAGGTTGAATAAAAGCCCATGGTAAACCCAAGTAAGAAGCTAGGTATCTTTTCTGAAAATCCCTTGCAACCAGCTTTTGAATGATATAACGCTGTTGAAAAATGACCTTATTGAAGTAGTAAAAATTTTTTATATAGCTCATTTTTTTATGTTATAAGGTTTGTTCTGGGCTTGGATTTTTTAAAACTTGAATTTTTATTGTAAGGTATAAGGTTGATTGAGTGATTGAGTAAGTGCTTTGCCCTTTGCCCTTTGCCCTTTGCCCTTTGCCCTTTGCCCTTTGCCCTTTGCCCTCATCTCTCACTCTCTCACTCTCTCACTCTCTCACCCTCTCATTTTCTCTCTCTCTAATTTTCTCCTATTCACACAATCTCCTTGCTCTTCTCCCCCATGCCTCCCTACAGCTTCGCCCGGTCACTCCCATTCCCAGGTGTAACAAGGTATATAGATTTCATTTATTCCCACAAATAGCCTAAACCAATACTCAAATTAGCAAACAACTGTAAATCAACAACAATAACGAATGATACTCTCTTTTCGTCTATTTCCTTTGCAAATTGTTATCATTATTAAGATGTAAAGTAATTCTAATATTGAGGAGGTTTACTTTTTTCATTTGCTATAAGTTTACAAAACTAATAATTTTTAGGGGAATTGGGAATCTTTTTAAAGCCTTTGAGACCACTAGAAATGAATATTTTTACCAATATTTTAAGATATCTTATGGGTTAGCAAATATTTACTAGTTTTGGGTGTTTTTTCAAATATTTATATACCATATTCTAATAGCATGAAAACTTTTCTAAAAATTATTCTTATTCTGTTTGCGATACTTCTTATTGCTGCATTAAGTTTCTACTTCTTTGTTTACAACAAACCCCACGTTGATTACCTGCAAAGCGAGGTGGAAATTGAGATCCATGCAACCGAACTTTTTTTGGAGTATGTTTCGAACCCATTGGCAGCTGCAAAAAAGTATAATGGCAAGGTGCTGCTTGTAACAGGTACGGTTAATCAAATTGAACAAGCCGACGAATTGATGATTGCTGTAATGGTACTCGACGATGGTTTTTTTGGACCCGAGGGGGTTCGGTTTTCGTTACTCGAAAAGCAAAAGGAGAAAATAAAAATTGGTGAACTTATAAGCCTGAAAGGCTTTTGTACCGGATACACCGGATCGGATGTAATTTTAGAGCATGTGTCTGTTTTTGAAAAATAATTTATCCCCGCTATCCATGAAATTCTTTCAAAAAATCTCGCTACTACTGCTATTTGCATTATCATTATGCACGATAAATTTATATGGACAACGCTATGCCTCGCGCAATGGCACCGTTAAACTTTCGTACAATGCACCCCATGGTAAAATGGAAACCATTAACCGTCAGGTTAATGTGGGGTTAAATGTGGAAACTGGTGAGTTTAGGCTTACCATGGTAATGCTCTCCTTCCGATTCCATAGTGCCTACAACCAAGAAAAGTTTAACGAGTACTTTATTAAGAATGCGCATTTTGCCAACTCAACATTTCGGGGTAAAATTGAAGACCTGCATAAGGTCGACTTCTCCCGTAAGGGAGAATATGAAGTTCAGGTTACGGGTGATCTAACCCTCCGACAAACCACCAACAAGGTTTCAGCAAAAGGCAAGTTTATTGTTGGCGATGATACCTTCTCGGGTAAAAGTGTTTTTATGGTCAACCTAATGGATTTCAACTTCAACATACCGCCTACCATGGAAAAGTTAATCGAGGTAACTTTCGATGTTGATCTGAAGAAGCTTTAGAGTTATTCTGCTTTATTTATTGGTTGCATTTAACGCTAAATTAGAAACCAACAGCAACTAATCTTTTCATTCCGTCATCGCGAATCTCGTCATCTTTTTTGACGAGACGAAGCGATCTTTTTTGAAGAGGTTGCTTCAACCCTTACACTTCGAGCACTTCGAGAGCCTCAGTGCCCACTTCAGCGTCCGGGCTTCGCAATGACGAGATAAAAATCTGTCATTGGTAGAAGGCTGAAGAAGACGAAGCGATCTTTTCAATACTTACCTTAATCGAGATTGCTTCGCTCGTGCCTCGCTACAAATGACGGAGGTTAATACAAAAAAAGCCCCGGGTTCTCCCGAGGCTTTTTGAATATTATGAAGTAAGAACTAGTTCTTAACCATCTTACGTACAACACGCTCACCATTGTTGCCCTG
>CAZDXY010000010.1:0-53084 GCA_964509385.1 uncultured Rikenellaceae bacterium | reverse complement strand
GTAACTTTGTGTCTTAGTGCCTTAGTGGCAGAAATAATAATAGCCACAAAGACACTAAGTCACAAAGGATCACTAAGAAATACGAGAATCATTTAATTCAACAGTTAATTCGCATTATTAATTCTATATATACAAAGTCAAACAAAATGGACTATTCCCTAATCGAGGTTAAAAACAAAACAACGCAAAAGGAGTTCCTCCACTTGCCAGTAAATCTATATAAAAATGATCCCCTATGGATTCGTCCTTTGGATAATGATATTGAGAAAATATTTGATCCAAAGCAGAATAAACTATTCAGAAATGGTGAGGCAATACGCTGGATATTACAGAATGAAAAAGGGGATACCGTCGGCAGAGTTGCTGCTTTTATCGATTACTCTGCCATTAAAACAAACCCTCAACCAACAGGAGGTATGGGCTTCTTCGAATGCATTAACTGTGAAAAGGCAGCCTATGCGCTTTTCGATGCATGCCACCAATGGCTCAAGGCTAAAGGGATGGAAGCAATGGATGGCCCAATAAATTTTGGCACACGGGAAAATTGGTGGGGTTTGCTGGTTGAGGGTCAATTTGAGCCAAATTACTGTACTGTTTATAGCCTGCCCTACTACCCAAATTTTTTTCTGGGGTATGGATTTAAAGTTTACTTTCATCAGTACACCTACCATATGCCTGTATCGGCAGAAAATGTTGATCCCATTGTATGGGAAAAAGCTAAACGGATTGCTCAAAATCCAGAGTACAGAGTTGAAAATATATCCATAAAAAACCTTAAAAAGTACGCAGAGGACTTTATAACCATTTTCAATAAAGCCTGGGGTCGTTTTACCGGTGTGCCAAAATTGTCGAAAGCTCACGCAATGTCACTTTTAAAAAGTATTAAGCCAATTCTCGATAAACGGCTTATGGTTTTTGCTTACCATCTGGATGAACCCATTGGAATGCTCATAATGGTTCCTGACCTCAATCAGGTTGTAAAACACTTGAATGGTAACCTTAATCTTTGGGGAAAGATCCGCTTATTATACTTGCTCAAAGTAAAAAAAGTGTGTACAAGGGCTCTTGGGCTTATTTATGGGGTTGTTCCCCAGTATCAAGCCAAGGGTGTTGAGGGTGCCCTGATAGAAGGTTTTGCCAAATGTGCATTGAGCAGGGATTATCCATATACCGATATTGATCTCAACTGGGTTGGCGATTTTAACCCAACCATGCGTAAAATGCTGGAGCAAATTGGGGCAAAAGTTCGAAAAATTCATGTAACGTATCGCTATATGTTCGATCCGACTAAAGAGGTTATCCCTCCAAGGCGGGTCAGCTAAGGGTACAGAATTTGTATGTAATTGCAATTCATTATGTATAGTTGCGTTAGATTTGCACATTAATTTTTTTCAACAATGGGAAAACAGATTATACATGGCATTATTTTGGTAATTCTGCTCTCAGCGGGTATGAGTGTGGCTTTTGGACAGCGTGACATTGAGCCTACTTTACTTTTCTCGGACACAGTTAGCTATAGGTTCTCGGGTGAATGGCAGTACCTATCAACCGATATATACCTGCTGAATGGTGATAAGTTTAGCACGTTGATCAACGAGCTTGATTTTGTCAGACAAGAGCAGGAACGAGCTGGACGACGGTCACGTCGAACAGGGCTTTCCGAAGAATATCTGGAGTACCTATTCATCACCGCAAGGCTGAAGAACGTCCGTTTTTTTGGCGACAATGATGTTACATACCCATTATATAACTTCCAGATTTCTAGAGACAAGGATCAGAAATACAGAACATTTGTTAGTGATAACATTGATAATATCAGGATCATTGATAACCTCCCATTATACTCAGCCAGCGATTTTATCGATGCAGAGATAAACGTCAGAGCCATAACCAACAACGATCGTGATCAGATACTGGGACTAGTGGCATCGCAGCTGCAAAATTTGTCTCGGATTAATACTCCCACCAATGCCCTGCTGGGCATAATTGGTGAGTTTGGCAATTTTATTGAATCGAACACCAAAAAGAAAGAGTACCGTTTTAGCTCTACCATCCGGCTCTTTGAACAGAAAAATTTTGATACCCGTTTGCATTCCATTCGGATCTACGCTCTGCTTACTGGCAATAGTGAGCCTGTAATGATTAACACAGACCCAGTAAGGCTACTGCTTACAAACTCAGACAATCCTACGGTCAACCGTCAGCTACTAACCGAACTTATCAATTTTAGCGAATACCCCCTAATTGTAGTTGCCAACTACAAATCGCTTTACCGAATGGAACAGGTAACCGGTGATGAGGTAAACTTTGCCAATATCGAAAAGCGTAAGATTAAAATTGAGAACGATTTTAGGGCTGGGCTTATAAATGCTGAAACATACCGTCAGGAAAGGGATTTTATTAATTTCATCACCATATTCGCCAATCTAAAGAATCATCTTGAAGTTTACAGCCTTAACTACAGAACGGGTAATACCGATGCCATTTCGGGTAGCCTCTTTAAACTGCTTCAATATTACCGTCAACTTCTAAAGGCTCACGAAGAGATAGTATTTAAATATAGAGGAAATAGCACTTTTAACAATGTTTTCCGCCGGGAGTATGAATCGATAATTGGATATGCTTCACTCTATCACGATGAAGATCACAACCTTAAGCGACTAAAGGATTTAACATATACCCTTGTGCAGCTCGAAAAGCAGCCAAAAATTGAAAAGGTTGATGAATTGGAGGTGGCAATATCATCCCTTCGTTTTGCCGATATATTTAAACCAAACCATACAGAACAGACACTTGAGGGGCAACTAATCAGATTGCAGACAGAAAGGCTGGAACAAGAACTTTACCAAAGGGTATACGAAAGGGAAGTTGAAATGCTTAAACAAATCCCTGCAAACCACAAAACCAAATCGGCTCCCGAAAGTTTAAGAAGCGTTATTCGCAACACATCGTGTGGGCTATGCCGCGATAAGGGCTTCGATGCCATTGATGACTTTGCCAATCGAATGATGGATTTTAACCTTGGCCTTGCTCTCAATACCCGCGACAGTATTGTAACAGCACTTCAACCCTGGTTTTTTATTCAGCTTCAAAGGCTGCAAATGGCCAGAGAAAACTTTGCCATGCTTTACCCCAATGGGAAAGAGGTTGAAACAAGCACATACCTGGCAACAAAACTTGCCGAAGCTGATAGAGACATACGAAATTTACAGGATTTTAGTAGGATTGATCTCACCGGGAAAGAACTCTCCATGGTTGAAACCCTGAATGGAAGGCTAATCAGGACTAAACAACAGGCAGAAGAAACGCTGGATCTTGTGTGTAGTCTTAAACCTGAACTTTGCCAAAAATTTGATGCGAAGCCAGATGTTTCTACACAACCCCCAAGAGATTTAAAAAAGGCATATGCTGCTCAAGACTCGGTGTTAAGACAAGCCAATGTATTCCTTTCCATTTTTGAATTCCAGTTTAGTCTTATATCAGAAAAGATAAAGGATCAAACAGAGCATAAACAGAAGGTCGTTAAAGTTCAGGAGTTACTTTTCAAACTTAAGGCTGTAGTTGATGTTTACTCAGAAAACTTAGCTCAACCCAATAGGCTTAAAGCACTAGAAATCGAAATAAACAATCTAATCCGAGAGATAAGCGATATTCTAAGCGACTTAGAGAACTTGATGCTATAATTACTGAACTTATTTACAGCCTTGATTTAAAATAATCATTACTCAATTTTTTTTCAATCTTCAATCTCCTTTGTTCGTTTCTCTTTAGTTTGTTCAATAATCGCTTTACTCTACTCCAAAGTCAATTTTCTGCTAACTTAAACTACTTTATTTTTTGCATTTAGCAGAGTAAATTAATGACCGCTGGTTAAAGTAACATTAATTGACTTTAGCAAATGGATTTTTTTATAAATATTTGCACGAATATTTATTTTATTTACATTTGTACATTAAATGACCAATAGTCATTTAATAAAAATAATCATATTAAAATGGGAATAAACGAAAGGAAGGAACGTGAAAAAAGGCAGCGCAGGGAGGATATAATAAATGCTGCCGAGATAGTCTTCTTCGAAAAGGGCGTTGAATATGCTACCATGGACGAGGTGGCTCAAATGGCTGAATTGAGCAAGGGTACACTTTATTTGTATTTTAAAAGCAAAACCGAGTTGCACTTTGCCATTTGTATAAGGGGTTTGGAAATGATGAAAGAACTTTTTTCCAAATCAGTGCAAATAGGTAAAACTGCAATAGAAAATCTTGTATCTATCGGAGAGGCATATCTACAATTTGCCTCAGAACACGCTAATTATTTTAAAACCATGATGCGTTTCGAAGCAATAAGCGAGGAAGATTTAGACAATTGGACATTTGAGCATTCCTCTAAAAATGACGTAATGGGTTTTTTATATAATGTTCTGGAAAAGGGAAAAATGGAGGGGACAATCCGTACCGATATCCCAACCCCTGAACTAATGCACTTGTTGTGGTCGCAAACAACCGGTGTATTACAATTTATTTCTGCTAAAAAAACTATGCTGAAACTTCATAGTGTTGACCTTGAAAATTTGTTTCAAAGCCATATTCAAATTTTAACCAACGGTATTAAACCTATTAGCATGGAATAAAAAGTCTAGAAATACTTCTATAAAGATAAGAGATGAAAAAGAGAACAGTGTTTTTACTGCTTATTACTTTAACCCTGAAAGGCTTTTCGCAAAAAGGTGTGCTAAATGACTATATTAGAATTGGCCTTGAGAATAACCTTTCGCTGCAGCAAAAGCAAGCTGGTTATGTTAAAAGCCAAGAAACTCTAAAAGAATCCAAAGGTGTTTTCCTCCCAAATATATCCCTCGATGCTCGTTACACAAAGGCGGAAGGGGGTCGGATAATAGAAATTCCGATTGATCAAATGCTAAACCCCGTTTATCAAAACTTAAACCTAATAAACCACCAACTCTACGGCAATCTCTTCCCTGATTACCCAATGCTTGATCCGCAGTATATCAATTTCCTTCGACCTACCGAACACGAAACGAAGGTAAGGGTTGTACAACCAATACTAAATTCACAGATTCTCTTTAACCATAGAATCAAGAAGGAACTATCGAATGCAGAAAAGGCAGAACTAGACAGATACAAACGGCAGCTAATTGCCGAAATTGAAATGGCTTACTATCAATATCTCCAAAGCCTTGAGTACGAAAAGTTGCTCACAGAAACGGAGCGGTTGGTACAAGAGAATCTTAGGGTGAATAGAAAGTTATTGGAGAACGATAAGATTACCATCGACAACGTTTATCGTGCCGAAACGGAGGTGCAAAAGATTAAAAAACTGCAAATCAATGCGCTAAAGGCAAAAAACCTGTCTCGTGCCTCGTTCAACTTCTTGCTAAATTTTCCGTTAGACTCTTCCATTACGGTGGATTCAATGCTATTTGTTACGGCCCCTGCATACGATTTGGGCGAAGCCCAAAAATCCTCACTTGCTTATAGAGAAGAATTAACCATTCTGAACTACTACAGCTTAGCATCCGATGAGAGTATTAAGTTGAATCGCTTCAACATGCTGCCCACCATCACTGGAGTAATTGACTACGGCTATCAGGGAGAAAAGTATAAGTTTTCAAGCGATTACGATTTTTTTATGGCTTCGGTGATACTAAAATGGGATCTTTTCAAGGGTTTTCAAAATAAACACAAGGTGGAGCAATCGAAGATTGACAGGAATATTTTGTCGCTTAAAACTTCTGAACTGGAGAACCAACTAAATCTAGAAGTAATCAATGCCTACTACGAATTCGAAGCAGCATACAAGGAGATTGCCATCGCTGAGCTGGAGGTAAATGCCTGTAAAAAAACCTACGATATCATTGAGAAGAAGTATGGCATTGGTCAGGCATCAATGATTGAGTACATCGATGCACGAACCTCTTACACCAGTGCCCGTCACAATTTTATTCTCAGTAAGTATGGGTATTTAATCAAAAAGGCAAGTTTTGAGAAAGTTGCTTGCCTAAAGGATTTAAACTACTAACAATTTACTATACCAATGAAAATGCTAAAAATTGTAATGCTTATGTTGTTATCACTTCTGATCATAGGTGGTTGCAAGACAGAAATACATGAGAAGAAAGAAGAACCTGTAAAAATAATGGTTAATCAGGTTGAATCTTATTGTTATTTCCATAGTGTTTCTGCTTCAGGAAGGATATCCTCAAAGGATGAGATTAAATTGAGTTTTAAAACGGGAGGAGTTATCAACTCAATAAATGTGAAAGATGGAGATTTCGTAAAAAAGGGGCAAACACTTGCCAGCCTCAACCTTTCGGAGATCAACGCCATGCAGCAGCAAACTAAATTGGCCCATGAGAAAGCCCTACGCGACTACGAAAGAGCACTTATCCTTTACAACGATAGCGTGGCAACCCTGGAGCAGTTGCAGAATGCCAAAACAGCTCTCGATTATGCCAAGGCTAGTGTTGAAATTGCGAATTTCAATGCAACTCACTCAACCATTGTCGCCCCAGAGGATGGTACTATTCTTAAGAAATTGGCTTCAGAGAATGAGATCATCGCACAAGGATACCCGGTTTTCCTCTTCGGAAAGCATTCGCAAAATTGGTTGCTTAAGGTGAGTGTTACCGACAAAGAGGCCGTCCTGATTGATCTTGGTGATAGCGTGGATATTACCCTTGATGCATACCCAAAAGCCATTCTAAAAGGAATGATAACCGAAACGGGTAAATTCGCTGATCCATACATGGGGACCTTTGAAATTGGCATCAAAATAAATCCTAAAGAAGTTGTTCTGGTGTCTGGACTTATAGCAAAAGCCAAAATCAAAACACAAACCCGACAAGGGTACATTTTAATCCCGTTCAACTCTCTGGTCGAAGCCAACAATAGGGAGGGACAGGTGTATAAAATTGAAGAAGGCAGAATAGTAAAAGTGACTTTCCCTGTGGAAAAAATTATCGATGAGGGGATTCTTACATTATCCAATGGAATTAAAGAGGGTGATAGCCTAATTAGCCAGGGGGTCAGGTATGTTAAACCAGGAGATGCATACCAGATAGTTCAGCATTATTAACCAACAGCAAAACAAAATAAGCAATGAAACTTCCCAAGTTGGCCATCGATAACTACATCTTCACCCTGGTAGTTACTACTGTTTTGGTAATCACAGGGGTTTTCTCCTATATTAAGATGCCCAGAACAGAAAACCCAACGGTCTTCATTCCCGGGGCATCAATAATTGCTATTTATCCCGGTGCCAGCCCAAGCGATTTGGAGAAACTGATTGCCATCCCCATCGAGGAAGCCCTTAACGAGTTGGAGGATATCAAAAAGGTAAATACCTACCTGTGGAATGGTATTGCCTCGGTGCATGTTGAATTTGAATTTGGCACCGACGCTAAAGAGAAATACGATGAGGTGGTTTCGAAGGTAAATGATGCGAAATCGAAACTCCCAAAGGAAATGTTCGATCTAACTACTTTTCGATGGTCAAGTGCCGATGTGGCTATTATGCAGATAGCATTAGTATCTGAGTCGGCACCGTATGCCCAGCTCGACAGGATTTCGGAAAACCTGAAACGAAAGTTGGAGCAATCGTATGGGGTGAAAAAAGTAGAACTTCATGCGATACCCAAGCAGGAAATTCGCGTATCGGTTGACATGGAAAAGATGGCCCAAATGAATGTTCCTCTCGACAGGGTTATCAACTCCATTAACAGCTACAATGCTAATATACCCGGTGGCGCTATTAAACTATCCGACAGGTACTTCAACATTCAAACCAGCGGGTCGTACGAGGATATTGAGGATATTAAAAATACAGTGGTGAACTCGTACATGGGCAGGATTGTACATCTTAAAGACATTGCCAATGTTCAGTTTGCTTACGAAGATCAGCAATACTTTGCGCGTTTCAACAATCAGAAGGCCGTTTTTGTTTCCATTGAGCAAACCCCAGACATCAATATCTTTCAGATATCGGAAAAACTTAAAATCATAATTGATGAGTTTAAGGAGAATTTGCCTGGGGACATTGAACTAGAGATAGTTTTCGACCAATCGAAAAATGTAAAGAAACGGATTGGGAACTTCACCAGTAATCTGGTTCAGGGAATTATGCTTGTTGGCTTTATTATACTGTTAACAATAGGTTTCAAATCCTCAATAATTGTAATAATTGCTATTCCTTTATCAATAATTGTTGGGATTGCCCTAGTCGATTTTTCTGGCTTTGGATTACAGCAGATTACCATTGCTGGGCTGGTAATTGCCCTTGGGCTTTTGGTTGACAATTCCATAGTGATCGTAGAGAATATCTCCCGGTTCATTCGCAAGGGGCACAGCCCCAAAGAAGCAGCAATATTAGGCTCATCTGAAATTGGATGGCCCATCGTGAGCGCCACGGTCACCACCGTTCTTGCCTTTATCCCCATAATACTAATGCCCGATAAGGCTGGGGAATTCATTAAAAGTCTTCCAGTCACCATAACAGCTACACTTTCGGTGTCGCTATTTTTTGCGTTAACCCTTACCCCTTTTCTTGCAAGTATAATACTAAAGCGTAATGGAATTAAGCGTTTTGAGGGGATAGAACCCAATAAACAGGTATCGGGATTCTTGAAACGTTTCATTGAGGGACCTTACCGTAAAACCTTACTTTTTTGTCTTCGGTTTAAGTTCGTTACTCTCGCTATTGCAGTTGCGGTATTTGGTGTATCAGTATACGTGTTTTACTTTCATTTGGGGAAAAGCTTTTTTCCAAAAGCTGAAACCCCCCAGTTTATGGTAAGGGTGAGCCTTCCCGAAGGAACCAACCTTGATAAAACCCTCGAAACAACCCTTTGGGTTGAATCAATACTCGATACAATTCCAGAAATATCTCATTATGCTTCCAATGTTGGAAGGGGAAACCCACGAATATATTACAACCTTCTACAGAAACAATTTTCAACAAATTTTGCTGAGCTGTACGTAGAACTATACGAGTATAAAGTTGAACTTTTTGATGAGCTGGTAAAAAGACTTCGTGCTAGGTTTAATGAGTATTCAGGGGCAGAAATAACCATCAAGGAATTTGAGCAAGGGGCACCCATTGAAGCACCAATAGCAATATACATTATCGGTGAAAGAGTAGATGAACTTCAAAGGATATCGGAAGATGTTGAAGGTTACGTTAAGGCTGCAGAGGGAGCCATAAATGTTGAGAACCTGCTTAATAGGATTCAAACAGATATCTTTGTAAATATCAACAAGGATAAAGCTAGCATGCTGGGCGTTCCCATCCATGAGATTGACCGAACCGTGCGGATAGCACTAAGCGGAGCAACCGTTTCTAAGCATATTGATAAAGAAGGAAGGGAGTACAATATTGTTGTTCGTATGCCATTCGATGAGCGTATAACACTGGCCGACATGGAAAGAATTTACGTTTCATCGCTCTCGGGAAAGCAGATACCCTTAAAGCAGTTTGCCAGTATTGAGTTTAAAAAGGCTCCCAGTTTGATAACACGGTACAACATGGAGCGAAATGCCTCCATTCAGGCCGATTTGATGAAAGGTTACAACCTCGACGATGTGCTAAACCCAATCATCGAAAAACTTAATAACTACCCATTCCCACAGGGATACAGCTACTATTTAGCAGGTGAAATTGAGAGTCGAAACGAGTCGTTTGGAGGAATGAAAATGGCCATAATCATTGCAATCATTGCAATACTTGCTGTGCTAATTCTTCAGTTCAACTCCTTCCTTCAACCACTCATTATCTTTTCGGCCATACCGCTAGCGCTAATAGGTTCGATATGGGCACTATACCTCACTAACAACACCTTCTCGTTCACTGCAGCGGTAGGTTTAATAAGTTTGGTGGGGATTGTGGTTAACAATTCTATTATCTTGGTTGACTATACCAATATACTTCGAAAACAGGGTGTACCCCTAAAAGAGGCTGTTCAAAATGCTGGAGAAGTACGCTTTACACCAATCATCCTAACCGCTCTAACAACTATTGGAGGCCTACTTCCTTTGACTTTACAGGGGGGAACTCTTTGGGCTCCTATGGGATGGACAATAATTGGTGGATTATTGGTTTCCACCATGCTAACGTTGCTAATAGTACCCGTTCTTTATGCCATTTTGGAAAAAGTAGTTGAAACAATGTCGTAAATGTTATATATTTACTTTTAACTTTTTTAACCTGTTTAATTCATAAACTTTGTGTTTTCTTTGTGTCTTAGTGACTCCCGAAGTTTCGGGAGTGGCAAAAGTTTTTCAGCCACTCCCGAATCTTCGGGAGATACAAAGGCACTTATCCCGAATTCTCGGGATCACTAAGGTGCATTAATTTATGAATTAAACAGGTTTACAGGTTGTCCCCAAAAACAACAAAAACCAATTCCTCAAATGAAAAAAAAATCGGATTTTATAAAACATTATGGCGGCATTTTTCTTTGCTTTACGATTCTTTTATCCTGTAACCAAATACCAGAAAAATTTAGCAAAGATAATATTTTTAGCGCTGCGCAAAGTGACACATCGGTTATTTTTGCTCCCGGATTGGTATCAACCCACCTTGCCGAACGCGATGCAGCACTTTCGCCCGATGGCAACGAATTTTACTTCACCATTTCGAGTTTTATAAGGCCAACCATTGCTTTTATTCAAAAGCAAGAAGGTAAATGGGATACTCCTCGGGTTGCTTCTTTTTCAGGGGTTTACTCCAACCTAGAACCTCACTTTTCCCCCAATGGGAACAGGCTCTACTTCGCCTCCAATCGACCGTTGGAAGACAATGGAGAGCCAAAAGATTTTGATATCTGGTACGTTGACAAGACTGAACATGGATGGAGCGAACCCATTAACCTTGGCGAACCTGTAAATACCCCTGCCAACGAATTCTACCCCTCGGTAACCAAAAGCGGTACGCTTTACTGGTGTGCCACCCGAAGCGATGGCATAGGCGGTGAGGATATTTTTTTCTCTAAACTTATTGATGGACAATACCAGACCGTTCAGGTTTTGTCTGACTCAATCAATACCAAAAGCGATGAGTACAATGCCTTTGTTGACCCCGACGAGCGTTACATTATCTTTACGTCCCACGGATGGGGTGCCGGGTATGGGCGAGGCGATCTTTGGATTAGCTACCGCAAAATGGATGACACCTGGACAAAACCCATCAATATGGGTGAAACCATAAATACATTTGCTTTAGAGTACTGCCCCTTCGTTTCTCACGATGGAAAGTATTTGTTCTTTACAAGCGACAGGACAAATTCTGCAGCAATAAAATCTCCCTCAACATATCAGGATATCGTCGATTTTTCACTGCTACCCCAAAACAGGCTAAGCAGCATTTATATAGTCAAAACTGATATCATAGATAGTTTAAAACCCACTAATTACTCTTTAAACCACAAATTTTAAAAACCATGACTTCACAAGCAAACGAAGATTTGGCCTGCTGTCCCCCTTTTGAGCCAGATCGCTGGGATGAAAAAACCCATGAATGGAGCAGAAAGCCGTTCATTAAGGACAAGGTTTTCACCTTTATGTTCATGCCCATTGGCTTTGGCAAGGTTATGAAACGCCTCAATGAAAAGGTTAACGCTGCCGGTGCCGTCATGCCCGAATGGCTGTGCCTTTCCGATCATACCTCGGGCTGGAATATGGATGTGTACCTTGCTGTTGACAGGGAGATTCCAAATGCTCAGAATATTTCGCTAAGTGGAAAATACTTTAGTAAGGTGTACGAAGGTCCCTTTAAAGATACCAGTAAGTGGTGCAAGGATTTCGAAAAAGTTGTAATCGAAAAAAACATGAAGGTAAAAAAGTGGTATATGTGGTACACTACTTGTCCCAAATGCGCCAAGAAATATGGAAAGAATTATGTTGTAATCATAGGAGAAGTATATTAAATAAATAGGCTGCTTTTATTCTTCCCAATTAATTGCTTGATTTATAAATCTCTTTACTCATAATCAATTTATGAAAAAACTTTTTTTACTAGCTTTTACTTTAATCGCCTTAATATCATTGTCTTCGTGCAAAAAATGCCTAACCTGTGAGTACGAATCGGGAGGGATAGAGTTTGAAACTACCATGTGCTATTCAGGTCTTGGAAGCAAAGAGGAACTGGATAAATGGGAAAAATCATTGAAAGAATCATATGATAATGTTAAGTGTTCAAAAAATTAAGGTATCGCAGAATAAAAACTTACCTAGTTGCTAATGCTCGGGTTATCATGTAAAAGAGGTGCAGCGTACCAAGTAAATACGCTGCACCTTTTAAACTTCAAACCTAAAACCAGTTACCTTCTTTTTGGACTACTGCTACTTTCTTTATCCTGCGATTTACTGCTGTTGCTGCTTCCCGAACTGCTTTTACCAGAACTCGATTCAGAGCTGGAACTTTGTCTGCTTCCTCCTGAAGAACTTGATCTGCTAGATTTACTGCTACTCGATCCCACTGAATGAGAACTACCTGAAGAGTTTGAACCGCTTGATTTACTGCTGCCTGAACCAAATGAACTGGAACCTTTCGATGATTCAGATTTGTTTGAACTTGATGATGATCGTCCACTATTTGACCCCGAAGATTGTCTTGATGGCTCTTTTGGTTGGCTGCTGGGACGTGATTGCACCTCTGGAGCAACTTGCTTCGGCTTGCTACTTTCCTCTCTTTGAGTACTCTCGGTCTCCATTTTGCCTTGCGAAGTACCCATTGTTTGAATTGGCTCCCTTATAGGTTTATTACTTTCAGCACTAGGTTTTGCGGCACCAATTTCCTTGATCTGTTTTTCTCCCGACTTTTGCTGTGAACTCTGGTTAACCCTCTGGGAATCCTTCGATATCCTGTTTGATGAAATGTTTACTCCATTGGGATGTTTTTCGGCAAAAAGTCTTTCCCCATCAATTTTCTTCTCTGGTCGGCTATAGGTGCTTGCGTAAACACTATTGGTGACATTTACAATAACCGTTGGTGAATAGTTGCGAATTCGGGCGTAGTATACACTATGGTAGCAGAGGCATCTGTGGTGCCTCCAAGGGCGATAGTATGCGAAGTAATGCGAGTGCCAGTGGTAATGGTATCCATAGTAATAATGCCAGTAAAAAGGTGACCATGGATGCCAGTATGGGGGATAGAAACCCCAATACCACGAAGAACGCCAACCAATGTAGAAGGGTTCATAAATATAAACGATTACTGGCCAGGTTGCAACCTCATAATAAGATGTAGTTACAACATTGGAACTACTATAGTTTGCGCTTCCCCTGTAACCAGGATTAGGCGTTTCGGCATAGTTGGGTTCAATTATGTAGTTAGGGCCGTATAGAGCCTCATCGCCAATAAGCTGTATTAGCACCGAACCATCACTATACTTCTCAACAATAAAAACAGCAACATCCTGATTTTCGTTTGGACCTAGGGCAACCCTTAAAACAATGTTATGAAGGTTTCCCTCGGAGTAGTCAAAAACCATTACGTAATCAACTTTATTATCACCATTGAGATCAAGGTTATTGATCATTAAATCGGGATCATTTAACTTCCTCTCAAACCCCTCAAGAGTTTCAGAATCCTGAAAAAGATTCAATACGGCAAACAAGTTAAGGTTATCGCCGGGAAGGCCAAGGTACTCAGCAGGCCTGTTCTGTGCCCTGAGTGTGCTGCTCAGAATTATCATAAGCGCTAGCATCGAGTTGTAAATTATTGTTTTCATGGCTTTAAATATTTGGTTATCCATTTTTTGTTTTGTTACTTATTATAGAATAAAAATAGTGCCATAGTTTAAATTTTTTAAGCACTTTATCACCAACATGTAGTTTGAGCTTACCAATATACATTTTTTGCTATTAACCCATTTTTTCAATCCAATTACATAAGAAATTAAAAACACACTTTAAAAAATCTATTACTCGTTAAAATCCTACCATAAACGAGTTGGCTTTCATTATAAAAAAAATGGAGAAACTATTAATGGTATAGCAATTAGGGCTGCATACATAGAAATGCTTTCGCCTTCCCTTTCCCTTTCGAGATAAAACTGATTACCGCTCATGCCTGATAATTCGAAAAAAGGAAACTTTACCTCAACTATTTCCGATGCCCAAAAAGAATGATCGAGGTAGATGGGATCTGAAAAATCCTCTGTAAATGATACTGTCAGAAAACTCCTAAAAGCCATTGGGCTTTCGGTTTCGTTGAAATAATACCTTTTCCCCCTGGGTTTGCCTTCAGTTGAAGATCCAGCAGTATCCCTTAAATTAGAACTGTTACTGAGATTAAAGAAGTTGCTCCTTAACCATATAGGCGTTGCGGTAATATATGATTTAGGTGGAAGGAATCTGACCCTGTCGTTCTTTGAGATTATACCCTGAACGCTGCTAATCTTTGGCGACAGGTAGTTATAATCGTAATGATAGGTCTCGACCATAGCATTTAGCCTGGAGTCATCAACAAAGTAACTGTATGCCTTTCCATCTATTACAGCAAACGACCTGCTCCAGTCAACGTAAACAGGTTTGGTGTGGTTGTTATGCAGTTCAATGTTAACCGGACAATTTAAACCATTAAATGTGTACAAAACCGTTAAGGTGTCGTTGCTGTCGAAGAACCTGTAATTGTCATCATACATTAACTTACCATCAACTGTTACGTATTGATACTGGGCACAACCCCACAAACCAACCAGAACAGCTAGTTGGAACAGGATTAGTGGGGTTCTTCTTTTCATTCTCTGAGTTTTCATAATTGCATTATTTAGGTTAACCATTCTGCTTCTTTTGCTGAATGAAAATATTGCTTCTTTACGATGTAGAAAAGTCAAAAATCACAACCATGCTATTTGAGCTTACCAACATGTACAATATTGTGCCAAGCAATTTTTGGCTTACGGGTTATTTTCATACATTTGAGATAATTTATTGAAACACACAAGTGAAAGGATTTGGATACTTTATAGCACTCTCTCTAATTTTGCTGTTTCTTAAACCGCAAAACCAATTCGCACAGCCACAATACATTAACCCTGAAGTTTTTAATGAATCCAACGGCTTGCCCAACAACGAGGTCCGATGTTTACTGAAGGATTCCAGGGGCTACCTTTGGGTAGGCACTATTTATGGCTTGGCCAAATACGATGGGAATAAGTTTTCGGTTTTCAAGCATCAATCGGATAAAAATAGCATTTCGGGTGATGTTATCACAGCCATTTTTGAGGACAACAAGGGCAATATCCTGGTTGGTGCCAATGGATTATCCTTTTTAGAACGCACAACGGGAGAATGGAAAAACTTCCTTCACGATCCCGGCAATCCATATTCAATTAGCAATCCCTCCATATCATCAATTGCTCAGGAAAACGATAGCATATTCTGGATTATCGCAGGGAATGGCATAAATCGGTTTAACCTACAAACGGGTAGATTTCAACTCATTAATTTTCAGCCCAGTTCAAGGATATTCTTCTCTGATATTCATCAAATAATTCCCGATAAAAGCATATCCTTCTCCATTGCATCTACTTTTTATTGCTACGATCTGCTGAGCGATTCTCTTCAAGTTCTTACCTCTGGGCAAGGGTATGGTAAGACGATCGTATTTAATGACCATATTGTTGGTATAAAGAATATCGAAGCCAATCGATATAACTTGGTCAAATACAACGTATCAACAAACCAAGAGTCAACCCTGCTAATTGATGTAAGCTCAAATGTAACTTTTCTTATTGATAAATCTATTCTGTACTTTGTTCATAGGAACAGCATACTATCCTTCGATTCGAATTTCAACCATACAACAACAATTGTATTTCAACAACAAAAGTTGGAGGCTGCTACGGATTATAACGATGCTTTAAAGGAGGAGAATGGAACGATTTGGATTGCATCAAATAGTGGACTTCTCAAAGTGATCACCGGTTCTCCCTTCCGTTTTCTGGACAGCAAAATAGGATTACCCAACGATTACATACGATCTCTGAACATTGATCGTAAAAACAGCTTATGGATTGGGGTTCGTGAGGGAGCTGCATTTAGAATACAAAACGTTGATGACTATTTGGTTAAACGCATCGGGAGCATTAAAACCATTCAATTCCCAAAACTCAGCGATGAAGTATTAGCAACAAACGAAATTCTTGAGCTTAAAGATGGTAGTATTCTGTTCGTAACCAGAAACACCATATACCTTTATGATGCTAAAATGGAGATGTTTACTGACCAGCTTCAGGTTAAGGGGAACAGGCAATTCTTCTCTGCCATAGAAACAAAGGGAGGTGTTCTGGTGGGCTCACTCGAAAAGCCTTCCCTATTTAAGATCAAAATAAAGACTGGAAAGTTGCAACTCGACAACTCCTTTACTATTGGCAATCCTCTCGAATTGGTAAATTCGCTCTATAAGGATAGCGAGGGTCGTGTTTGGGTTGGCGGCGAGGGTTTGTATTATTTAGATTTCGACAATCAGCAAAACGCATATTCGGTTATCGAAGCCATCCCTGGCATAAACAGGGATAACTATTCGAGCAATTCGGTATGGAGTATACTGGAGATCGACAGGGACAGGCTATTTGTTTCAACAACAACCAACGGCTTCTATATTTATAGCAAGGAATCGAACAATTACAAGCATTTCAGCAAAGCCAACGGAATTTCAACCGATTTTACCTGCGGCGTGCTTAAAGATCATAACAATAATCTATGGCTGAGCACCAAGGAGGGCATATCCTTTATCGATTCGAAGGATTACACCATCAAGAATTATCCCATTAAGAATGGGCAGTACTACAGCGATTTCACATTTAAATGCGCAGCAAAAACCCGGGGCAATCTATTGCTCTTCGGGAGCAAGCAGGGAATTGTTTTCTTTAATCCCGATAGCGTTGTAACCACAGCGTTTGAAGCCCCCCTTTACATCAATGAATTCCGTGTTTTTGATAGCGTTGTTAAGCGTGAGCTAACCCATGGCGATACCATAGTGCTGAACCATAACGAAAACTTTTTCTCCTTTGAGTTCTCTTTGCTCGATTATCGAATTCCACAGGAAATAAAGTACAGCTATCAGCTGCTGAATTACGATAGAGCCGAAAGAGCTGTAACAAACAACTTTAACTCGGTAAGCTACACCGATGTTCCCCCTGGTAATTATACATTTACCCTATCAGCGAACGTTGCCGATTACAGCTCACGGCAAACCATAGAGATTTTTTTGGCCATACAACCAGCATATTATCAAACTCCATGGTTTAAAATATCGATTTACATTGCTATCATCTTTGTGCTAGGGGTTATCGTTACAACCATAATGAGGAGGCAGCTTCTGCGTCAACGACTTCAAAAGATGGAACTACACCTGCTGCGTTCGCAAATCGATCCGCATTTCATCTTCAACACCCTAACTTCCATTCAGCATACCATACTTAAGAGCAGCAAGGAGGACTCCATCGATACCCTCTCACGGTTCTCCCGGTTAATGCGGATGAGCCTCGATTACTCACGTATGGAGTATATTACCCTGGATGAAGCGCTGCACTTTTACGAAACATTCGTTGCCGTGCACTCCCTGAATCTCGATGAAAAAATTGTTTTCAGTGCGGTTATCGATGAAAGGATCGATTCAGCCAGGGTTAAGATCTCTCCCATGCTTATTCAGCCATTCATTGAGAATGCCATAGTACACGGGTTGACACCGAAAAATAAGGATATGAGAATTGACCTTGAGATTATCCAAAAAAATGGTTGGCTATCGTGCATTCTACGTGATAACGGGGTGGGAAGGAAAAGGGCTTCGGAAATTGGACAGAAAAAAGCGAAAGGACATAAATCCATGGGCATTGAGATTAGCCGCAAGAGCATCCTGCTTCAGCTGAAAAAAGGACGGTTTATCAAGGAAACCTTTAGGATTGAGGATAACTTTGACGAGCAGGGCAATCCTATCGGTACAACTGTTTACCTCTGTATCCCCTATCGTGGATAATTGAGATCAAACCCTTAAATACCTTAGCAGCTCATCCTTCTTGCTTTCGCCCACGTTTACAGACATCCCGTTGGACATGATAAGGTATCCGCCCCTGCCCCGGTGGTACTTCTTCACGTGTTTCAGGTTTACCAGTCTTAACTTCCTGTTTTGTGCAATGGGATACCTACATTAAAAGCTATTATTCCCTGCTATTTTTTCTCTACATTAACGATTTTATAGGCCTTAATGGCTAGTAACCAGCGAAAACTTAAAGTCTTCTCTTACTTTCTCCTAGATGAGAAAGTAAGCAAAGAATCATGGTAAAACGCTGCTGCTGCCCGCCCTGCTGAACCCCAAGCCCTACGGCGATGTAAGCGATATGAAACAGGGTCATGGGTAACGGTTGGGCATTGCAACCTTGTTTAATCCCTCTTTGGGCTATGGCTGCCAGAAATCGTGTTCCATATCGAACGCAAGCGCCATCGCACACAGGGCTAACGGTTCAGCATTCCCGCTCTCGCTTCCGCCCGTTTTACCTAGCCCCCGAACGTAGAGAAGGGGATTGCACCCTTTGGCAACGGTGATTTTTTTCAATATGCTAATGTTAAGTTTATCGACCTTTCTCATTTTGATATTCATTAGTTTGATGGGTATTTTAGTTTGCTGCAACGCAGCAAAAGCGGGTAAGCCAGACAAAACGGCGAGCCAGTGTGGGCGTGAATGGAAAAATCCGTAGCATTCTGGCAAAGGGGTTTACACAGCTTTGGTTAGAATTCTCGGATTTTTTCAGAGCGGGAGGCAGCATCGTTTTGTCTTGATCTTTTTGCCTACTTTTTCCATCAAGGGAAAAAGTAGGTGGGGTTTGGGGCAACGCCCCACACAAGAGAAGCCACATGGCATTAAAACTAACCCTTGAAATAGGCGGCTTCGCTACAAAAAGGCAAAAATTTGTATTAGCTGCTGTTCTTCGCCTGCCTTTGCCGGCAGGCAGGCAGGGAGAATCCGCTCAGCCGTAGAGTTCGAGAGCACCCTCTGGGAGCGGTGAGTTTTCTTTGCTACCTTTCTTTTGGTGGCAGCAAAAGAAAGTAGAGGGTTTGGATTGGTAAATCCAATTTCAGATATGAATAGGTAATTGCCTCAATGGAAGTTAATGCCTTTGATCACACCCTTAAATACCTCAACAGCTCATCCTTCTTGCTTTCGCCCACGTTTACAGACATCCCGTTGGACATGATAAGGTATCCGCCCCTGCCCCGATGGTACTTCTTCACGTGCTTCAGGTTTACCAAACTTGACTTGTGTACCCTCACAAAAAGCTTAGACCTTAGCAAATCCTCGTACACAGAAAGGCTCTTGGAGGAAACCACCTTTTTACCTTCAACGGTATGGAACTCCGAATAGCTCGAATCGGCTGATATGCATACAATATCATCGATAAGCAAAAAGATTAGACCATCGAGAGTGGAAATGAACACCCTATCATCGAGGATTTGAGAATCCGGCTGATCCCGTTTCCCATTTTTCAGCTCCAACTGGTTCTTTGCCTTTTTAACGGCACCCTTGAGCTCCTCCACATCGTAGGGTTTCAGGATGTAATCAACCGCCGATGCCTTAATGGCCTGCAAGGAATACTCGCTGTATGCAGTGGTGATTATCACCTCGTATTCATCGGAGTTAGTTTGCTTAAGCACATCGAATCCACTCTCCTCCTGCAGGTTGATGTCGAGGAATACGATGCTGGGCTTCTCGCGATAGATTAGGGATACAGCCTCTTCGACATTTTTGGCTACGCCAATCACATCAAGATCACAGAACAGGTTTGAAATATAGCTAACCAGCAGCTCGGCCGATTTCTTGTTATCCTCAACGATCAATGTTTTAATCATGGCCTAACCATTTGTTTGACAGGAATTTTACTTTCGATTTAATGCGAAATGCCCATCAAATATAGTGCCTAAAACCCATTGGATTCAAAGGAAAGATAAATTGTCCTCATCTTAATCTTATTGAAAGATATAAACCGCATTCCAAACATCGGGCAAGTCATTAGTCATTAAATTTTTTTAAAAAAATATTTAAAATGTGATAATTTATACTATCTTGTGTTGAAATATTGCAACGATGACCCATGCAACCATTCCCCAAAGCAATAGAGAGCTAAATGTTTTAATCAATTTTAGCCAAAAAATCATTAGAACTCTTGACCTCCAGCAGGTTCTGCAAGTTATAAGCGATGGCATGTCGGAGCTGCTCGAGATTGAGACGGCTGCCATATACTTGCTGGAAAACGACAAAGAGTTGCTACTTGGTGCTACAACTCCACCCTTACCACCGGGTATGCCCAATGAGTTACTAAGAGCATCGCTTGAAGATCATCCAAACATTAAAACGGTGATTAAGGGGCGCAAATCGAAAGTTATTGCCGATACCTCAAATGCCAAACTAACAAAAGCTGAAAAAAACATTGTTGAAATTCGTAGGTTAAGAAGCCTGCTATTTTTACCATTCGTTCAGGAGGAAGATGTGCTTGGGGTGCTAATTCTTGGGACATGTAACAAATCGAGGAAATATACCAAGCATGAAGTTTCCCTTGGTCAAACCATCGCAAACCAGTTTTCAGTGGCAATACTCAATTCGAAATTACACGATGACCTTAAGAAACACAAGGAAAACCTTGAAATGTTGGTACAAGAGAAGACAAACGATCTTAATGCTGCCATTGAGGAGTTAAAAGCTACAAATGATGAACTTTTTTACAAGAACGAAATCATTAACAATCAAAATATTGAGCTAAAGGCAACCTTGCAACACCTAAAGGAAACACAGTCGCACCTCCTGCAAAGCGAAAAAATGGCTTCACTAGGAATACTGACTGCAGGTGTGGCTCATGAAATAAACAACCCTCTAAACTTTATTATGGGTGCTTATATTGGGCTTGAAAAGCAATTCAGTAATTACAACATCGACGATCAGAATGTTTTCGTTTTGCTAAACAGCATTAAAACGGGTGTTGAGAGAATCTCAACAATTGTTAGCAGCCTTAACCATTTTAGTCAAAGTAATACATGTAACAACGAGCAATGCCATATTAATTCTATTCTGGACAATTGCCTTATCATTCTTAGCAATCAGATTTCAGAAGGGGTAATCATTCATCGCGAGTATGCTGAAAATCCCATTCCCATTAAGGGTAATATGGCTAATCTTCATCATGCCTTTCTGAATATCCTTTCTAACTCACTCCAAGCCATTGAACAAAAGGGTATAATAACCATTAAAACCCTAATTAACTCTACAAAAAATAGGCTAATCATTGAAATTTCTGATACAGGCAAAGGGATCAGCAAGGAGAACATTGGAAAAGTTACAGAGCCCTTTTTCACGACAAAAGATCCTGGTAAGGGAATAGGATTAGGCCTTTCAATAACATATAAAATTATTAAAGATCATCAAGGGATCCTTGAGTTTGACTCGGTGATTGATAAGGGAACCTCTGTTC
Source organism: uncultured Rikenellaceae bacterium (assembly GCA_964509385.1). Classification (GTDB taxonomy): domain Bacteria; phylum Bacteroidota; class Bacteroidia; order Bacteroidales; family Tenuifilaceae; genus MWFE01. The sequence goes on along the minus strand of CAZDXY010000010.1, from coordinate 31,606 downwards.
GGGTGGAACTACCAGCCAATTAGGATAAGTAGAATTTTGTGTAATGGCATAAATGCATTTATAACTTAAGGTGGTGGTGTTTTTCACAGTTCAATAAGAGGTTGTTGCCAATTGTATTATATCCTATATTCGCATAATCAAACCAATTGATATGCTATGGAAGACAAATCCAAAAAACAAGGAAAACCCGTTTCGGTTCTCTCGCCCGATGGTGTTAGGCAAGCCATTGGCTATTTGGGAATAATAATGCCAGCCGTCCTCATGGTGGGCTCAATAACTATTGGGAATTGCTCCCATCTGCAGGATTCCATTAGCCACTACTACTTCACCATCATGGGAGGCTTTCTGGTGGTCACACTCAGCGCTTTTGCGGTTATCCTGTTCATTTATCAGGGATACGAATTGAGGGATAATATCATTACCAGCTTTGCCGGTTTGTGCGCTTTGGGAATTGCTCTGTTCGCAACCAACCACATCGAGGATGTGGATTGCATGGTTTGCTGCCTTTCCGACTGCAAGGCAAGAATAATTACCCATTACATCTCCGCCGGGCTCTTCTTTATTACCCTCTCCTACATATCATTCTTCCTTTTCACTAAAAGTGCCGGGGTTAAAACCAGAGAAAAGATTATCCGAAACCGCATTTACCGAACCTGTGGGGTTATTATGTTTGCATCAATTGTTTTGATACTGCTAATACGAGTTATTCCGGGGCTGGACGATATGCTTAAAAACCTAAAACCCGTTTTTTGGCTGGAGTGGATTGCCCTTGTTGCCTTTGGTGTATCGTGGCTGGTTAAGGGGAAGGCTGTGCTAAAAGATAAAAAGTAAAGTCAACACAATTTAAAAACTCAAATAACAAAATCATGAAAAGATTTGCCATACTTTTTACCGCTCTACTATTCATTTCGATCTATGCTGAAGGGCAAAAAGCCCCAAAGGTTGACCTCAAACAGCTGGATAAGTACTACGCCCAAATGGTATCGGATTGGGGAATACCCAGTGCAACCATAGGAATAGTAAAGGATGGGAAACTGGTCTTTGTGGGTGCATATGGTGTGCTTGAGGAAGGTAAAGAGCAAAAACCTGATGGGAATACTCTTTACGGCATTGCATCAAACTCAAAAGCTTTTACAGCAGCCATTATCGGAATGCTGGTGCAGGAAGGGAAACTCGATTGGAACGATAAGGTTAAGAAATATCTTCCCTGGTTCGAAGTTTACGATCTCTGGGTGAGCAACGAGGTTACCATTCGCGATCTTTTAAGCCACAGGGTGGGTTTGGGAACCTTTAGCGGGGATGTTATTTGGTATAAGTCCGACTTTACAGCAGAACAGGTAGTTCGTAATGCAAAACATATCCCCAAGGCCTTCGATTTTAGGGCTGGGTATGGATATTCCAACATCATGTACATAGCCGCCGGAGAGGTGATCAGAGCGGTAACCGGTAAGAGCTGGAGTGAGAATGTACGTGAGCGACTATTTGAGCCACTGGGCATGAGCCGTACCATTACATCGCCTAAGCATTTAGATGACAAGGGGAACTACGTTACCCCTCATGCCTTTGAAGAAGGACAAAATATTCCCATTGCATGGGAAGATTGGGAGGAGATAGGTGCCCTTGGGGGCATAATCTCCAGCGTTAACGATCTCTCGAAATGGATGATCCTGAACCTGAGCCATGGAATTTTTGGATCGGATACTTTGCTTACAAAGAGAACGATTAACATGATGTGGACACCCCACGCAAATTTTACGGTTGACCATACTACCAAGAACGATTTTGGAAGGCACTTCAGCGCCTACGGTTTGGGGTGGGGACTGAGCGATTTCCATGGAAGGCTTCGTGTTTCGCATACGGGAGCCATCGATGGGATGATAACTTCAATAACATTGATACCCGATGATAAACTTGGTGTTGTAGTGCTCACTAATGGAATGAATGCCCCAATTTCTGCAGCAACAAACTATGCTCTCGATAGGTTTTTGGGAACGGGTACTAAGGATTGGTCGGCCGATATGCTCAAAAGGTTTAAGGAAAGGGAGGCTTCCGATACAAGGATATCAAGCATAAAGGAGAGCCGTGTGCTTAACACACAACCCTCATTGCCCCTCGAAAAGTATGCAGGTATCTACAAATCCGACATCCATGGCGAGATTCGGGTTTTATATAAGGACGGTCAGCTACACCTGAAATTTGAACATTCCGACTATCTATCGGCCACCCTTAGCCATTGGCACTATGATGTATGGGAGATAAAGTGGGATCAGAAGCATGCCTGGTTTAACTTTGGTACCCTGAAATTTAATACCGACAACAACCTTAATGTTACCGGTTTGGATTTCGATGTTCCCAACGATGATATTTTCTTCGAGGAGTTGAAACCTGTTAGAGTTAACTAAAACTAGTGTAAGAAAAGGTTAGTTTTTGCTAGAAAAAGTGATTTGGGGAGAAATCTGCTTAAAGGATGTATATCAGTTTTTTTTCTCCCTGAACCATTTCATTAATCAATTTCACTACGTTCCAAATAAAAATCCATCCACTCATCGGGGGTTTTTACCACCTCCACCTTTTGATTTGACCAGTAGATTCCAATATCATAGCCTCTGTTAATTCTAACATTAATATTATTTACAGTATTTATATCGGGATAATTCTCCAGGATAATGCCTATGACTTTCTTTATTAACGAATGGTTTTCGGGGCTCTCAGGATTTTCATCAATTTCATGAATAACATATATATCGCAACCCAAAATTATATACGTTTCGCTTGACTTAAAATCATAGGATTTATAAATACCTATGCTAAGGTTGCATTTGCTGATATTTTCAATCTGATTGAGCTTTGATGAAATGCTTGTTTTCTCAGGATATTTTTTTGAGAAGATTTTTGATGGTGAAAATATTGTAAAAACGATAATAAAGGTAATTGAAATGGAGAGGTAGAGATAGTATATTAATGGTTTAAGAGGCTTCCTTTCAACATTCTCCGATTCTTTTTTACAGCTAACAACAAAAGAGTTAACAACTAAATCGTTAATAGTCTGCCGTGTGGATTTATTGAAGACATAGAAATATGCAAATCCTATAAGAGTGAAAAGCAGAATATTGAAAATAATTAATGAAATTGTTGAGTTTGCAGAAAGATCTGGTATGGTGTAATCCAGAAAGAAATAGGGTATTGTTAACACCATGCTTCTTAAAAAGGATTTCCATATGGGTAAATGGTTGTCCTTAGAATCCAGCACTTTAATGCACAAGATAAATTGACCAAGGGTTTGCCCTTTACAAATATTTGAATTGCAGACAGTAAAATACAATAGGCTTACTACAAATCCGATAAATATTCCATTACTCTTTAAGGATATGAAATACTCTTTAAATAGTACTCCCAAAACAAAACCTATGGCTACAAGTAATAAAACATCGATTAGAAAGGCAACCGGCCTTTTCCAAAATTTTGCTATTTTGTATGCGCTCATGATGGTTTGTATTTAATTATTATTGGGTAAGTTAAAAATGCTTTAAACAAATTTATAATAAAAAAAAGGAATCCTAAACTAATAATTGAGGTTTTCTCCATCTCTCATTCGGTTATAGGCTTTTCATCAGTCGAATTATCTCAGCAAACTTTACCTGTGCAACACCATAATCCTTTAGAAATGAAAAAAATGGTGGGATTTTACACTTGTCTATATGTAAAAAAATGATCTAAACTTTTATAGAGAAATAATAATACTACTTTGTTGTTTCACTACCAATGGCAGTTAGCACGCTATCCACAGGCTCCCAAAGTTCAATTTTGTTGCCTTCGGCATCCATAATGTGTACAAACTTTCCGTAATCGTAAGTTGCAATTTCATCAAGTACTGTTACGCCATCGGCCTTAAGTTTTCTAATCATCCCCTCTATATTCTGAACCCGGTAGTTAATCATAAACTCCTTTTTCGAAGGGGCAAAGTACTCGCTTCCTTTCTTAAAAGGACTCCATTGCAGGTAGTTAATCTCGTCGGGGTGGTTAGCATTCCTGAACTCAAAACTTGAGCCCCATTCGTTAACCTTAAGGCCAAGGTTCTTGCTATACCATTCTCTAGTTTCTTCCGGGTTATCCGAGAAAAAGAAAATGCCACCAATACCGGTTACCCTCGGGGTAGTGTCGTTGACTATTTGTTCAGATTTATCATTCATAGTAATAGCATTATTATTATGTTTTTGAAAACAACTTGCTAGGGCAAGCAAAAAAATTAACATTACGAAATGTTTTTTCATGTATTTAGTTTTTTAATGTATAAACTTGTTTTCCTCAACCCTAAATGCCACCATTTGCCTAATCAAATCGTAAGGGATTGGTTGGTCAAGAGGAAACTGAACCGAGCCTTTGCCCTGCTTGTATTTCGATAGCTCATCTCTAAATGCATAATGCCCCGAGGGAGTGGCGTAAAACCCAATATGCTTTTTAAACCCAGCGAAATACACCAAAGGTTTTCCATTGATTTTGTACGATGGCATTTGGTAGACAAAACCCTCAACAGCATCGGGGGCTTCCTCCCTGATTATCTGCCTGATTTGCAACATAATATTTCTAACATCCTCAGTGAATGAGAAGATGTACTTATCCACTTCGTTCATTAGCATTGGCTTGTTTTGTTAATATTTTGGCCATACAAAAAAGGTTCAGGTTGAGGTTGAGTGGGTTTGCTTAACCTTAACCTATCTTTGTTTTCTTTAAAATTTTATCCATTGCTTTGCCTTTTGCCAACTCATCCACCAGCTTATCGAGATATCGAATTTGCTGCATTAGCTTGTCCTCAATATTCTCGACCTTGATACCGCAAACTACGCCAGTAATTTTTGAAACATTCGGGTTGATTTGCGGGGCTTGGGAGAAGAAATTTTCAAAATCGGTTTTGTTGTAAATTTGCTGTTGCAAAGTCTTTTCATTGTATCCCGTTAGCCAAAAAATGATCTCATCAACCTCTGCCTTTGTGCGCCCTTTCTTCTCGGCTTTCTGGATGTAGTATGGGTAAACGCTTGCGAATGTCATTTTGAAGACTCTCGAATTATCCATCTGTAAAGGTATTTAAGTTTAAGGATTCGACTTCCAAATCTTATCCGATGCAGGCAAATACTCGGGAAGTGCAGCAGAGCCGTACCAACTGTATAGCTCAGCATCGAGTAATCCCTCTTTAATGGCAGGATCGGTTTGTAGGAGTGATTGTGCTTCTTCTATTGTTGCAACATTCAGGATAAAAATACCTCTATAGGAATTGTCATTCTTTCCCAGTGGACCAGCCACTACCAACTTATCATCCTCTACCAATCTATTGATATTATCGAGATGCCCTCTAAAGCATTCACTGATAAAATCCTTGTCAGTGGTTTGATTTGATCCTGTTTTAAGGATCACAAGTATGTAACGTTTCATACCAAAATCATCGGCACCCAATTTTTGGGCTAATTCGGGGTCGAAATTTGGGTTCAAAATAGTTGTATCCTTGTCAAATGCTTTGGTTATCTGCTTTGTCATCTTGAAGGAAAACCCGTTTTGCTTTCCATCGGATACTTCTACAAATACTTCGGTTTCTGATATCTTTTTATAAGAAATTCTTTGGGGAAAATCGTGATTTGGATTTTCAAACGAATAGGTATCGCCAACCTTATTTAGTTTAAAACTAATTCCCCTCCCCTGATTCTGATTTAGAACTGTAGCTGTATAGACAATACCTTTTTTGCTTTTAAATATTTCAAGATACTCATAAACAAGAATTTCACCACTATTTGAGGTGAAGGAAAAACCTTTCATAGTATTATCATTGATCTTATCCCAATGCTCGTAATTATTTTTGTTTTCCATTTTCCAAGTACCCTGCAAAAAATCAGGGAAATTCAGCTGAGCAATTACATTGTGAAAAATGAAAAGAGCTAGGATTAAAAGAGTAAATTTCATAATCCATTTATTTTTACATTTAAGTTTCAAACTTCCATCCTTTGCATGCCACTAGCATTTGCATTGCTTACTTTTTGTTTGAGAAGATGTAAGTGTAGCTAAATCCAATAACATTATATTCTTTGGGGTCAATATCATCAACACCTCTTTGTAGTTTAAATGAAGCACCCACTTCATTGCGCTTATTAATCTTATAATCAAACCCTACAAATGCTCTTTGTTTTGGCCAAGAGAGATTTTGATCAATATTTCTAGTATTATAAATCTGATAAAACAGTTCGGCTCCAATAAAGGGTGAAGTTTTTTTAAAAGAGTATTTTGCAGTGAGTTTATTTCGCCAGACCCAAGCTGGGTATTTTCCATTTGGACTACTGTAATAATTCTTTATCTCTGATTGAATTCTGCTTCTGTATGTAAAAGTAAGGTTTTGCAAACCGTAACGGTATAATGCATCGAATGAAAGGCGGTGGCGATAGCTAAACTTATCATTGATGGTATAATCACCAGTGAATCGGTAAGCAAACGCAAACCTTAACTCCTTTATCAACCTGTAATTTAGTCCAATAGACGAATGGAGAAGGTCGAAGCGAGAAATGTTTTGATCGAAACGCACCTCTTCTTCAAATTCGAGTGACAATTTTTTGGACAGTTTCTTCTCAAGAGTGAATTCACTCCACTGGCATAGATCGGGTTGATTTTGACTATAGCCCTGATTGTTAAACAATAATATACCGAATATCAAAAGGAAGAACGTAATTTTAGTCATCTAATCATCATCGCTATCGTTGGACTTAACGTAATCGTTGTCGTTTTGGTTGATTCCAAGCTTTGTCTCCTCATAGTAAACCTTAAGTTGACATGTATCGCGCAGAAAATCAATTTTACCCACCTCAACTCTGATTATCGTTTCAATACCTGTACGTAGCTTTAAATCCTCAATAAGGAGCTGGTAATTGCTGGGTTTTATTAAATCGATCTTTTCGTAAAGAATTGTTTTTACTGACTCGTGCTTTAATAGCCATCGCTTTTCAAAGCCATACGATAACCCAACGATGAATAAATTTGCAAAAACTACATCAACAATTCCCACCTTTTTATTAACCAGGGCATTGATCATTGAAAGTGAAATAACTAAGAATAGATATGTCATTTCGCGAATGGGAATCTGGCTAGTACGGTATCGGATTATTCCAAAAAGAGCAAAAAGTCCAAGTGCGAAACCAAGCTGCAGCTTAACGTTCTCTAGCAAGTAGCATAGGAGAAAGATAATGGTTCCGATGAGTAAGTAGGTGAAAAGATAATCCTTTCGCCGGGTTACGGAGTAGTATATCCAACGAACCAGAAGGATTAGGATTAGAGAATTAAGGGAAAGCCTGAAGATTAACTCAAAAAAAGACTCTGGCTCAACAACTGAGATGCCAAACAGCTTGATCTTGTCAAGCAGAATAAACATTGTATTCATTTTCAATTTTTTGAAGTGAGTGAAGCGTTGGCTTCATTAAATGGGCTTTTGCAATATTGTTTACAATGGCTCTGCCTACACAGTACTTGCTGAATCCTGAGCTTCGAATCAGCATGTCCTTTAATGCACAAGTAAAAGGAGAGGGTTTTAAATGCGAATCTCTCTTTACTTCAGCAATTGCTAAGTATGGAAGTCTTATTGGTTCACCATTACCATTGCTAAATGAAATATTATGATCAAAAGTAATCCGCTCCTTTGTATTTACTCCAATGAGAGTAATCCTGTTAAATCGAGACTTTAAAACAGGACGAACATTAAAAGCTGAATCGCTAACGTACGAGAATAAAAACTTAATTGATTCATTGTCAAAAAGACAGTTATCATTCTTACTAATTCTCCATTTTTGAGTTCTTCCTTTAATATTCTTGTGCTTAACTTCAAGAAACGACTCCCCATTGGTTTCATAGAGCCTACAACGAACCTTGTACCTCTCGACAAAACCCCTAGTGTGCTGATTGAAAAACAAATTATCAGGAGTATCGAAGTAGGTAGTGCGATAGGGTAAATCGCGAACCCCATTTATTTCAAGAACTTTATACTGTTCTGATATTCTACCAAGTAGTTCGGGGAGAAGTTTGAACGAGAAAGGATACTTTGTATCCATTCGATTCATAAAACTGTATCCCTCAAGCTGTGAAAGCTCAAGGGGGGAAATACTATTCACTATGTTGTTCAAAATTAAACTCACTATTTTTGTAATTACTATTTTTAGGGTACTGTAACCCTATATATAGTATTTCACTTATGATTAAAAACCATTTGGTCCATTAAAGGTTGGTTGTTGCCACGAAAACTCACCAGTTCCATTGGGAACTCGAGAAAATGAAAGTTCTGCTGACTGTGCACCAAATTTTACGTAATCAACAATCACCATTTCGGGATTTGATAGAACAACTTCCTCTCCGTCGGCAGATAGCCTAAAGTTTGCATGTAGCCCCACCTGGTCAGTATCGCCATCTGCCCAAACTATAAGATAACCATTTGCAGAGATGGTTGTACCTAATGGAAATCTCCATTTGGTAATATTCTTATCGCTATCCGAGAGGTAATAATCTGATAAATCAATTTCTTGATTCGAATTATTGAATAGTTCAATCCAATCATCGAACTCACCATCTTGATCGACAACGGTATGGTTATTCAATGGCATAAGCTCGTTAATGACCACACTTGGCGGATTCTCATTTTCCTTTTTGCAGGAAAATAACAAAGCAATGGCGGATAAAACAATTACGATATAAATGACGTATCTTCTTCCCATGTTATAATGGTCTTTTCGTGCTAATATAAGCATAAGTAATTCGGGCTATTTCCCCTTAAGAACCTTTCCTGTGGTAATTCTTTTTCCTTCTACCTTTACTTCATAGATATATACTCCAACAATTTCTCGAAAGACCTCTTCAGGGATAATAAAGTCCATGGTTCCATAAACATTCTGATAGGAACTCGTATACAAAAGCTGCCCAAGGATGTTTGAAATTGACACCTCAACGGTTGAAGTGGAGTATAAAGATGTTCGTATGGTTAACTTTTCATAAAATGGATTTGGAAAGGCATACGTTTCATATGCATTGGCAATATTTACAGTTTCAATGTCTGAGATCAGGCTTATCTGCTGATCCATCCAATCGATACGTTGTAAAATCCAATCCTTCATATAATCTAACTCCTCCTGATAGGTCTGTCCAACAAAATAGTTTGGCCAAACCCACAGTCCTAGAACAGGAAATTGCGAAAAATTTCTTTGGTTAGCTTCACTCAGTAGCGAGCTGACGGAATTGATATACGAAATAATTGAATCCTTGGAAAAGTATCCTTGTCGCAATGCGAACCATCGCTCTTTAATTCGAGCGTTAAAATAATTATCCGATCGCAATTTGTCCCACCAAAATGGTATTTGAAACCAATCGCCATATTCAACTCCCTGAATAACCCAGCCCTGAGTGCTATGTCCCTGATAATAGTTGGCGTTTCCAAAGGCTAAGTTGTAGTCCCAAATGGGACCCATGGTTAGTTTGCCTCCCTTGTCCTTATAAAAGAAAGTGCTTAAACGGTATGCATCAACATTTCGACTTAGCTCATTAATCAAGTAGTAATCTGCAAAAGAACTTACGTCAATATAAGCACGATACCCAACATTTGGGTCAAGGTAACTTGACTCGTGCAGCGCGTTTTCGAACGAAGTAACGTAGTTCCTAATGTAATTTTTTTGCTGAGTGGGCATGGTTTCGGGCTTTGGGTAAATGTAGTTTATTATAATATCTCTGTAACCATTTATCCCTTTATAAGGAGAAATCCAGTAATGACTCTCAGGGCGGTCAATACTTAAGATATACCCTCCAGTAAGATCTTCTCCAGATATTTCATGAGGTTCCAGTTTAGCAATGTCCACCCTGTTGTTATCTCTCTTTATCTTCTCAAGCAGGAGGTAAACACCTCGATAATCATTGTTGATAAAGAGTTCGCAGAATTGTGTACGTGGAGCCCAACGGCCTGTTTTTGAACCCAAATGGTAGGTTAGCGCATTTCGCATTAACGATTTATCGGAGTAAGGTCCATGAAGCACCCAATCGTTTTCCGAAGGCATCCCAAGTAACGATACGTTTAGGCTCTCGCCTGTTTCGGTTCGTGTTTCGAAACCGTAGTTCTTTTTTTCAAACATCTGTGAGGATGATCCTCTAATCTCAATTCCAATGTAATCAACAAAGAAGGAAAAAGGATCGTCAACGCTGTTTACTACTCCTACATTATCAATAATACCTAAGCTTGCTGTAATTTTTGGTTCATCCACTATTACTTGTCCAAATGTATTAACAACGAGTATAGGAAGGTTGCTTTCACCCATTTCAACAGGAGCCACAAACCATTCTGGTGTTTCATTATAAAGAATGGTTGGGTAATCAATCCTTGCGTTTAAAAAGACAATGCTTGTAAGATCGCTAGAGTTAATGGATTCGTTAACTATCTGGAGAGCCAGTATGTTTTCACCATTAGTGATATTAGATAACTGCACCTCATACCTTTCGGGAAGTCCACCCGAATACATGGTCGCTTCGTGCAACCAATTCACGTTGCTATTGAAGTGAGGGGGATCATCAGTAATATTAGGCGAGCGGCAAATCTCTGTACCATTCAAATAAGCAACATAGGCATCATCGTAATCGATATCTAGCAGTAATCGATCGATACTCGATTTATCGGCTACCTCAAATTTAATCCTTAAGTAAAGCGATTTTACTGGATCAATCTCCGTAGCATCATCACCATCTCCGTAACCAATCCCACCAAGGCCTATGGGCCATGAGTTGTCATCAAAGTTGTTTGCATTCCAGTTAGCAGCAGGTTGAGATGTGGCTGGTAGATACCTCCAAAGATTTGATGCTAAAATAATTGATTCCCAATGTGCCTGAGAAAAGATAGGTGAACTAAATGCAAATAGTACAAATAAAAGTAATACTTTTTCCATTTAGTAAGTTTGGTTTAACATCAATTAAAAAGCCATATTTCAAAACATGGAATTACAAAATTAACTAAAAAAAATAAATCGCTGTCCCTAATGATGATATGAAAACAGAATTAACCTAATTTTCAAGAAATGAGATTTCTGTGATAGAACACCTTGTTCTGCAAAAAAATTGCTTTAATCACAATATCCTAAGAAGTTGTTTATATTTAATTTACTAATCCTTCGGTTTTGTAAAAAAAAATCGGCCGGAATTTCCCCGGCCGATTCTCAAGAAAACAATCTTTATAAACATCTATGCCTCGGTTTCCACCTTTACAGGTTCAACCTTGCTGGCCACCACCTCGGTGATATAACGGTCCTGACCCAACTTATCGGTATACTTACGAGTGTTCAGCTTGCCGGTTACGGCAACCATAGCACCCTTTTTCAAGAAGTCAAGCTCTTCGCCCTTCTTGCTCTTCCAAATGGTAACGTTATGCCAGGTTGTGTTGGTTACCCACTCGCCTTTAGCATTCTTGTAATTCTCATTGGTTGCCATGCGCATGGTTACTAATGAGTTCCCGCTCTCGAAGGTTTTTACCTCTGCATCGTGCCCAAGAAATCCTTTAATCTCTACTCTGTTAACTGTTGCTTCCATCGTTGTAAGTTTTTAAAATGGTTAAACATTAATTTGTTGATGCAAAGTAACGATGAACTCAGTGGCCGATTCGGTTATTAAACGGGTAGAGTCGTTTAGTATTCGTTTGTTGTCGATTACAAACTGTTATCTCGCTGAATGAATGCGGTTTAATTAAACGTAAAGTGTTACATCATACGCTATAAAAGTTTTCCAACATCAACCATATTTGTATCACTTAACCTGAAAATTGTCCACTCGTCCATTGGTTTTGCACCTATGGCTTTGTAAACATCTATTGCGGGTTGGTTCCAATTAAGAACTGACCATTCCACCCTTCCAAAGTCATTATCTACGGCCAGTTTGGCAAGGAATGCCAGTAGGGTTTTTCCAAACCCTTTACCTCGATACTCTGGCAGAATAAACAGGTCTTCAAGGAAAATTCCCGGGCGACCCAAAAAGGTTGAGAAATTGGTGAAGAACAGTGCAAACCCAACAGGTGTACTTTTATACTCGCCAATCACAACGTGGGCAAAGGACTTATCTCCAAAAAGCCAGTTTCTAAGCGATTCTTCTGTTGCCACAACATCTTCAATCATCTTTTCGTACACGGCTAACTGCTTAATAAAATTGAGCACTAAAGCTGCGTTGCTCGATTGGGCTTTTTTAACTACAAATCCTTCTATTGAAGTTGAGGTTGTTTGGGGTATTGAAAATTTCATTGCATTTTATTTTTGATTTTCACCAAAGTTACAAAATGCAACAAAAAAATGCATTAATACCTAAAAGAGTCCAACCCAAAATTTTTATTTTGTAGTTGAATTATTAAAACTTTTTCCTCTAATTAAAGCGAGAAAAACACATGCAATTTTGTAAGGGTAGTAAAAACAACTCTTTTCTCAACTCTATCAATGGTTTCGGAAAAAACTCATTTAAATCCTCATGTACAAGCAGCAACTGATCTAGCGACTCAAAAATGAAATCGCAACAATATTGCTATCTTACTCGTTAAGTGTCATATGTAAGGATTCTTGCTGAGTTTTATTCACTTGAATTTATCTTGCTTGTTTATTCTTTATCCACTTTTTACTATTTTTTTAATACGGTTAATACTTCTGTTTTCCTTTTAAGTTATTATTTTTGGTATATTTAGATTCTTATTTTGACTATGATAACCTGAAAAAATGGTTTTCAGAAAACAGGTAAACATGATAAAGCGAGTCCTTATACTTACACTACTATTCTATTTACCATTAACCATTTTTACCCAAAATAAAGCCGTCGACAGTCTCGAAACCCTTTTGCTTAACCATACGGATACTGACACCAACAGGGTAAATATCCTTAATAAGGCTGCCTATAAGCTATTCTCGTCAGATCTAAACAAAACTCTTCTCTATGCGAGTGAAGCCGATTCGCTCTCCGATATTCTCAACTACAAAAAAGGGAAAGCTGAAAGCATAAGGATGTTGGGTATTTACTACGATGAAATATCGGATTACACAAAAGCCATGGAGTACTACCAAGAGGCTTTAAAAAGATTTACCGAAATCGGTGACAAAACCGGGATGGCAAACAGTTTCAATAACATAGGTATAATGTACCGAGTTATGGGTGATAATCCCAGATCGATGGAATACTTCCAAAAGGCATTTAAGCTTTATGAAGAAACCAACGATAAAAACGGGATGGCAAATTCCAATAATAACATAGGTATTATTTTTCATGATCAGGGTGATCTTGTCAAGGCTTTGGAGTATTATCAAAATTCATTTCGTATTTCGGAAGAACTCGGTGATATAAGTGGAATATCGAATTCTTACATAAACATTGGCATCATCTATCAAGAACAGAAAGACTACTTACAGGCAATAGAATGCTTTCAAAAGTCTTTGAAAATTGCCGAGGAAATAGGAGATAAAACCAATATCATCCTTATCTGCATTAATGCTGGCTTATTGTATTCGAAAATGGAAATTTACCAAAAAGCCACTGAGTACTTCCAGAGGGGATTGAAACTTAGCGTTGAAATGGGATCAAAATCGCTTCAAGGTTGGAATAACTTTGGATTGGGTTCAATTTCGCTTAAACAAAATAAAATCGAAGATGCTTATAGATACAGCAAAATAGCTTTTGATATTGCCACCGAAATAGGCGAGGTGGAAATAATAAAGGTGAACTCTGAGATATTGGCAAAGAGTTGTGCCGCCATGGGCAAGTTTCAAGAAGCTTATGACTATCAGCTGATTTTCAAATCCATGAGTGATAGTATTAAGAACGAAGAGATTACAAGGAAAACTATTGGCCTGGAATATGAATTTAGGTACGAGAGGGAAAAGGAAGTAGCCAAAGCAGAGCAGGAGAAGATTGAAGCCATCCACAAAGAGGAACTAAAACACCAAAAGAAGATCCGTAATTATTTTATCATTGGTTTTACATTAGTTCTTGTTTTACTTGCACTTGTTCTCTTCAACTTTATCCAAAAAAGAAAATCCAATCGTCTGCTATCGGCTCAGAAAAAGGAAATTGAAGAAAAGAACGAAGAGCTTACTCAACTGAATGAGGAAATTAGGGCACAGAACGATCACCTTGAAAAGATTTATGCAGAAATAACGGAACAAAAGGAACTTATTGAAAAATCGCACCATCAAATAACCGAGAGCATCAACTATGCAAAGCTTATTCAGAATGCCGTTTTACCCAACAAGGAAATCGTTTCGTTGCTCCTTCCTGAGCATTTCATTCTGTTTAAGCCCTGCGAGATTGTGAGCGGTGATTTCTATTTTATCACTCAGCTAAAGCAATACACACTGATTGCCGCAGCCGATTGCACCGGACATGGAGTGCCTGGAGCTTTTATGAGCATGTTGGGCATTGCTTTTCTCAACGAAATTGTTCGCCATAGCGAAATTAAAACTTCAGCTCAAGTTTTAACCGAACTACGCAATAAGATCAAACAATCACTTCAGCAAAGCGGCGAAAAAGGTGAACAGCGCGATGGAATGGATATCGCTTTTTGTGCAATAAACATAGATACACTGGAGATGAGCTTTGCCGGAGCCCATAATCCCTGCTGGATAGTTAGAGTCGATGAAACAAAAACCGAAAAAAAACAACTTATTATTATCGATGCCGACAAAACGCCAGTAGGAGTTTCTACAGTCGAAAAACCATTTACCGACTATAGGTTTCAACTTCAAAAAGGGGATACCCTTTACCTTTTCACCGATGGTTACCATACTCAATTTGGTGGCGAAAAGAAAGAGAAATATCAAATCAAACGGCTACAGACTAAACTTTTGCAAATTCAGGATAAAAGATTACCTGTGCAAAAGGAAATACTGGAAAGTGAGTTTTTTGCGTGGAAAGGCGATAATGTTCAAACCGACGATGTGCTTGTTATTGGAGTAAAATTAATTTAACATTTGCTATCAAATCGAAATTTCCATCCTGCAAAAAATGCGTTAAAAAATGCGAAGCAACAAAATTTACTGGCTGCGCCCATTTTCGTTTGTTTTTCAACTCCATAAAAAAATATGGAGTCAAGTAATAAGGCGCAATTTGCTTGTTTCCGAACCACAAGATTATGTCTTCACCCGTTTAAAAGACTTAACCCAAGGCAAGCAGAACCCAATTTCAAATCAGGAGAATTTGGAGTTTGACTTTAGGATTTGGTAATTTAACGAATAATTGGTTTTACTTAATCATTTTACAATGAAATCAGCAACTATATTTATTCCAATCTTATCTTTATGGTTATTTTTTTTTGTGCCAATAATTGCACAGGAACAGATTGAAATTGTTTTTCAACAGGGACATTCGGGTGGTAACCTTTTTCAGAATACCTTTGATGTGACATACGATGGCAAGTATATGCTATCAAAAACCGAAGATAATGTGGCAATTCTTTGGCATATATCATCTGGCAAGGAGTTAAGAACATTTTATGGTCATCAAGGTAGTTTGTATAGTGCTCGTTTCAGTTCCGATTACAAAACAGTACTCACCTCCTCATGGGATGAAACTATAAGACTGTGGGAAACAAGTACAGGAAAAGAGCTGAGAGTTGTTCCTTTTGATAAAGATTTTATGCCACATGAGGTGTGTTTTAATTTCGACAATTCAAAAATTATTACAATAGCTCAAAACAAGGATTATGACAATCGCTATAAAGGGGTGATTATAATTAATAGCCAAACTGGTGAGTCTGTTAGAAAAATTCTGAACCCTAAAAAAGACGTACGAAATATTAGTGCTAGCCCAATAAAAAACCAATTTCTACTATTTTATCAAGATGGCAATTCTGTTGAGATTTACGATATTGATTCTGGTAAAATTTTAGCAACCTTAAAACCTGGAGGTACAATTTATAGCGGAAGATATAGCAGCGATGGTTCTCGAATGATTTTTTGTAGCAAAGAGAAAATTTCTCTTTGGGACGCTTCAACCTTTAAAGAAATAAATAGTATAGCTATAACTGCTGACTATGCTGATATTAGCTACGATGGTAAATACATTATTGCTGCAAATAACGGGGAACAAGTAGTTTTTGCTTATGATGTCCAAACAAAGAGTCGTGTAAAATTTCAAGAGGGATTTTTAAGTCCATTGTGCTTTGTACCAAACACATACTCTTTTCTTGCCGATGAATTGTTGGCCGAAGCAACGGCCGTTCTTATTGATTTTAGAACAGAGAAACGCATTAAATCCTTTAAGGGAGAAAAGAATAGGTTCAGCGGGTTAAAGTATATTCCCGAGTTACCATTGTTTCATAGATTAGGCGTATTACCTCCTCAAAAGGATGCTCCTAAAGAAATTAAGGGCGAAGGTAATTATGAAATGCCAAATTCTGTCTTTTTAAAGAATTACCTTCTTCATCATATTAAAACCAATAGTCCCGCATCGAAACTCCATTTTGTACAATCCCATACAGGATTTGTTGAAATATTCGATACAACGGATAATAAGCTACTTGCAAGATTGGCTGTTGTAAAACCACAATTTCAACCATTTACTCAACCCGATTACATCGTAATAACGCCAGATAAATACTACTTCGCAACTCCAAAAATTTTTGAACGGGTAAATATGGTTAAGGGTATGGAGGTGTTAGGGTTTGAAAACTTCGACCATATCCTCAACCGCCCCGACATTGTGCTTCAGCGCCTTGGGTGCGACGATCAGAAGTTGATAAGCCTTTACCACAGCGCATATCTTAAAAGGATAAGAAGAATGAGGCTTTCGATTGAGAATCTCTCGAGTAATATGGTGCTACCTGAAGTAAAGGTTATTACCGATAACATACCTCTCGACACACGCAGCAAGTCCCTTACCCTCGAAGTTGAGGCAGTTGATGCCAGTAATAGCCTTACAAGGTTGAACGTTTTCGTGAATGACGTACCTATATACGGCACAAAGGGCTTCCCCATTAGTTCAAAACCAGGTGAAAAGGTGAAGCAAACAGTAACCTTCGAACTAAGTAATGGAAGGAATAAAATACAGGTATCAGCAGTAAATGCAAATGGAGTAGAGAGTCACAAGGAGACCCGAGAGGTTTACTACAATGGCGTACTAGGCTTAAGCAACCTTTACATAATTGCAATAGGTGTTAGCGAGTATGCCACCAGCGATTACAACCTTAAATACGCATCAAAGGATGCCTTGGATATTTCGAAGCTACTTGGCTCTCTACAAAAAAAGTCATGTGTTCTTCCCGACGATTCCCTTAGAAAGTTGCGTTGGCAGGATAAAATTTCTGCCGAAGATTGGTTTCAGCTGATTAATGTAAAAAACAAGTATTTCCCATCGGAAGAGGAATTAAGAACAGCTTTTGCTCAAAATCTAAACCCAAGCATCTTTAAAAGACTTGAAAAAACATTGATGGCTATGTCAATAAAGAGCGAATACGACAATGTTAATATTACAACTATTTTAAACAGAGATGCTGTAAGGGAAAAAATACTTGACCTTAAAAAGCAACTCTATTCAACCTCCCCCGATGATATGGTTGTTGTTTTCTTTGCAGGGCATGGGTTGCTCGACAACAATCTGGATTACTATTTAGCAACCTCCGATATTAATTTTGAGAGACCTGCCGACAGGGGATTGAAGTACGAAGAGTTGGAGGGTTTGCTCGACGGCATCCCTGCTCGTGCAAAAATTCTTATTGTCGATGCCTGCCACTCTGGTGAAGTTGATAAGGAGAGTTCCACCATTACCGAAGTGAAAACCGATGTGCAAAATGTTAACTACCGCGGTTTTAAAACCATTAAAACGGCAAAAAGCGGTTACTCGAGCGATGTGTCCGATGAGCTGCTCAAAAGCCTTTTTAACGACCTGCGTCGTGGTACTGGAACAATTGTAATTGCTGCTGCTGGGGGTGCCGAATTCGCATACGAGTCCTCACAGTATAGCAATGGGGTTTTCACCTTCTCACTCATTGAGGCCATAAAAACATTAAAAGCAGACTCCAATAAAAATGGGATGATAACCGTTTCCGAACTTCGCGATTACGTCTTTTCTCGCGTACAGGAGCTAACCCAAGGTATGCAAAACCCAACTTCAAGGCAGGAGAATCTGGAGTTTGACTTTAGGATTTGGTAGGGAGGTTTTTGGTTGATGGTTGAGCATTCGGCGTTGAATGTTCGATATTATTTGTTTGACTAAAACATATAGCAATGAAACTATTAGCTGCATTTTCTCTGACATCGGCTCTAATAGCTGCCTCTCCGGTAAGCCTCCTCAAAGCGCAGGAGAAGTATGAAATTGTAATTCAAAGCGGACACAGCACATCGAACTGGATGAGCCAATTCGATATCAGTTCAGATGGGCTGTATATGGTTAGCAGTAGCAGTGGGGATCCTGTTGCTAAACTTTGGCACATTCCAACAGGTAGAGAAATGAGGTCGTATGGAAAGAAGGGGGTTGGGATACACAGAGTTAAATTAAGCCCTAATCTTCAGTATGTTGCAGCATGCAGCTATGATGGAAGTATTAACGTATGGGAAACCGCAACAGGAAGACTCCTTATGACCATTGACACACAGGCTCGAAATGCTAAAGACCTAGCTTTTAGCCCCGATAACCAAAAGGTTGCTGTGGCTGTTGATTTATTTAATGATGATAGGACAAAGAATGGAGTAATCATTTACCAAATATCAACTGGCGCTGTTGTCAACTCATTTTTTTCTCATTCAAATAAGGTTTCTTCTGTGCAGTATAGTCCTTGTGGAGGAATGATTATCTCCTCGTCGTGGGATAACTCAGCAATAGTGTATGACGCTGTATCGGGTAAGATTAAGAAGAAAATAAGTATGCCTGACATTGTAAATATGGCCATATTCAGCAAAACTGGAAAGCAAATTGGGCTATGCACCTCAAAAGGACTAGTAAGGGTTATTGATGCATTAACATGGAAAACCGTAAGAGAATTTCAGCAGGAGAATGCAACATTCATTGAGTTTAGCCCCGATGGCAAAACCATTGCAGCATCGAACCAGAAATATATTCAACTTTACTTCTACAATATCGAAACAGGACAAACCACAAAGCATATCCCCTTGTACACTGGAAATATAAAGTTTTTGCCCGACAGAAAGAGCTTTGTAACTCCAATGAATGGCGGAAACGACTATGCTGCACTGTGGGATCTCTCTTCTTTTAAAATTTACAGGGTTTTTAAAGGTAGAACATATGAAGTTAAAGACTTTTCTTTTATTTACGACTACCCCCTAATCCAAAAAATTGGTTATAAGCCTGTTCCAAAAAAGGTTCAGCAAGCTCCCTTTGTCCCCGATAGAATTGTTGATTCTAAACCTAAAGAAATTTCTTTTGCTCCTGAAAACCCAAAACTAATCAGCGATAAAAAGGTTTTCTTCTCCCTCGATTCGGCCTACAAAGCAACAGCAAGTCACCCCGACTACTACGATAACCCTGTTATTCAAATATCTGACAAAACAGGAAAGAGTATTAGCGAAATTGACCTGAGAGGGTATGGCTATGAGGCTAGAATATTTGACTTTACTCCCGACAACAGGTTTGTTCTGATTGGCGATAGATCGGGGTATGTAAAACTATTCTCAACAGCGAATGGTAAGGAATTAGCTACTATTGTAGGTTTGCCCAATAATGAATATGCTATTGTACTACCAAATGGCTATTACTATGCAACACCTAAAATCCACGCTAGGGTTAGTATGGTTAAAGGGATGGAGGTTTTTGGTTTAGAAAACTTTGACCTGAAATACAATCGCCCCGATATTGTTCTCGAGCATTTAGGATGTACTGACTTCAACCTTACTAAACAATATCTGGCTGCATGGCAAAAGAGAATTCAGAAGATGGGTCTGAAGGATGTTTCTATGGTTGAGGGGGCAGCCCTTCCTCGAATAGAGATCCAAAACTTACCCCACATTTCAACGAGCAAATCTTTAAAGATTGATTTGCAAGCAAATGATGACCAATTTAAGCTCATACGATGCAACCTTTATGTTAACGAGGTACCAGTATGGGGCAGTATGGGGATGGAGTTGAATGTGGATAAAGGACAGCCCTTTGTTACTTCTATGAATATTGAACTCTCCAACGGAGTTAATAGAATACAAGCTTCGGTTGTAAACGAGTTAGGTATAGAGAGTTTCAGAGAAATTCGGGAGGTTTTCTACAACGGGCATCAAGTAGTTCCTGACCTATACGTTATTTCTGTTGGGGTGTCGGAGTTCTTGGAAAATGAATTCAACCTAAAATACGCAGCCAAGGATGCCCACGACGTACTAAACCTTTTTACGAATGAAATGGGCGACCATATAGTGCTAACCCTTGATTCATTAAGGGCACTTGAGTACAGCAAGAGAATTCCCAACAACGTGTATCGTAGCATTTCTCCTGATCGGTTCTACAAAACCGAAGCCGATTTCTTTAGTACTATTAAAAGTGAAATTGGTGAGGTTGGGCTGAATGACTATGGCGATGTGCTAAGAAACGCTTCTTATTCTTTAAAGTACAAAAACAAATTTTCAATTCGCATTACAAATGCCGATGCCACTAGAGAAAAAATACTGGAGGTAAAGAACATGCTTCAAAAAACTAAACCCGACGATGTTGTAATCTTCTTTGTAGCATCGCACGGTTTGGTTGATAGCAACTTGGATTACTATATTGCTACACACGACGTCGATTTTTCGAATCCACGACAAAGAGGTTTGAAATTTGATGACTTAGAGGCGATTCTAGATTCTATACCATCGCGAAAAAAGGTACTGATACTTGACGCTTGCCATTCGGGCGAGATTGATAAAGAGGAGTTCTCCTTTGCTTCAAATCAATTTGAAGGAGGACAAGTTATTACAAGAGGTTTTAAATCAGTAAGTCAAGGCGTTCACGTTAGTACGCACAACTCGTTCGAGATTATGAAGTTTCTTTTCAACGATTTCAGGCGAGGTTCTGGAACCATAATAGTAGCAGCATCGGGAGGTGCAGAATTTGCTTTTGAATCCGATAGCTATAAGAATGGTGTTTTTACTTACGCTATTTCTGAAGGTTTGTCTATTTACCTCGATAAAATGTTTTCAGTATCAAAACACATTAAAGCCGATAGGAATGACGACAAAATGGTTACCGTTTCAGAGCTATTCGAATATGTGTTCAGCCGAGTACACGAGCTAACTCAGGGTATGCAGAACCCAACTTCAAGGCAAGAGAATCTGGAGTTTGATTTTAGGGTGTGGTAGGTGCTGCGAAATGATTTTTTTGATGTCTTTTACAAAAAAAAATATTAATTTGTTATCCCATTCATTAAACAATAATTGTGACCTTAAAAAGAAATATTCACTGAGAAAAACATGCATACAATCTATTATAATTTAAAACTGAATATATAAATCAGCAAGAACATCAAGAAAATGGAATAACTTTCGATATGATTCTACGCCTTCTAAATGTTCTTTTTATTTTGATCTGCTGCTACGCAGCATGCTCAACGCCCATTGACTCACTTAAAGATCATCTTAAAATTTTTACCCTCGAAAGGCAATTCAAAGAAATAGCAGATCTTCCCTTTGATTTTGTTGTTAACAACAGCCATAATATTATTCCATTTCTCCACGATTACGAATCGCTTGCTTTAAAGAATAGGGAACACAAATCGCTTGCAAAAATATACATCAACCTAAGTCTTGCATACTATTACCGGGGTAAGTACGACGAAAACCTAAAATACGGACTCAAAGCCATAAACCTTTACGATAGTTTAGGAGATAGAAAGAATTTGGGAAATATGTACGGAGAACTTGGTTACCAGATGAAACGCAGGGATTTACTCAAAGCATTTGAGTTGATGAGAAGGGGAAAGAAGATTCTTGAAGATTTGAACGAAATCGACCCATTATCAAGCGTGTATAACAACTACGGCGTGCTCCATGAGATGAGCAACCAACTCGATAGTGCCATATATTTCTACCGCAAATCTTTAATTCTAAAAAGATTGCTTAATGATAGTTTGGGCATTCCCTACAGTCTTAACAACATTGCAGCAGTAAAACAAATGCAGCAGCAATACGATTCTGCTCTTTTCTACCTGTACGAATCAACAAAAATTCGGAAGATCAAAAAAGATATTATCGGACTTGCCGAGAACTTTCAGCAGTACGGACAAATTTACGCTGCAAAAGGAAATTTCAGTAAATCGAACGAATACTTCCAAATGTCATTGCAGCTTGCACTAAAGCTTGGATACTTACTATTAGCCCAAAATCTTTACAAAGATTTATCGAAGCTGTACGAAGAAAAGGGCGAGTACATCAAAGCGTTGAGTTACCATAAGCTGCATAAGCGTTTTCAAGATAGCATAATCAACATTGAAACCAACCGCACAATAGCCGATTTACAAATTCGTTTCGAGACCGAGGAAAAGGAAAAAGAACTGCTTGCAGAGAGGGCAGGAAAAGCACAGGCACAGCTAACCGCCAGCAATCGCCAGAAATGGATTTGGGGAATCACTCTGGTTAGCTTAATCCTGGTGCTTTCCATCCTGTTTGCCATGCAACGCAGTAAGCGGAAGGTGCAGGAAAAAGGGTTAGCAGCCATTATCAACGCGCAGGAAGAGGAACGTATTCGCGTGGCGAAAGAACTGCACGATGGTGTTGGCCAGCAGATTAGCGCAGTATCGCTAAACTTTCAGGCTTTAACAAAAAAGGTTGGTGCAATTACTCTGGAACTGAACCCTGATTTTGAAAAAATCAAAAGGATGATCCACGATACAGGAACGGATATCCGCACCGTTTCGCATCAGATGATGCCCAAAGCACTTACCGCCTTTGGCTTGGTTGATGCGCTGGATGATATGATTGACAAAAACTTTACCGGGGTTGGAATCGAGTGCAGGTTTGAGCACCAAAACATGGAGGAACGACTACCGCAAACCGTGGAGATTGGTCTTTTCAGGATTGCACAGGAGCTGGTTAACAATATCATTAAGCACGCCAATGCAACAAAAGTGGAGATTAAGCTCCTTAAGGATGTGGATATTTGTACGTTAACCATTAGCGATAATGGTAAGGGCTTTGAATCTGCGAAATCCGATGGGATTGGTATGCTAAGCATAAGTAGCAGGGTAAACGCCCTGAAAGGTGAATTCCACATTGAATCGGAGACGGGAAAGGGAACAAGGGCTGTTGTTAGGGTGAAGAACCATTAAAAAGAATCACCTCTGAACGAGGATTTTAATTGTCCACGAATTCCATTCGTGGTTTAAAAGCCTGAAAGGCTTTAATTTGAAAAACCACGGTTCGGCTTAGGCTCCAGCCTAAGTCGGACTATTTCATCAGGCTGAGCCTGCATCAATAAAATGGCTGAGGCAGAACCTCAGCCAAAAGAAGGTTTATATACATCTACGAAACATCAGTAAATTAAAATATTGATAACCAATTTCTGGGCTTTACTTCTACAAGCAACCTGCCCATGGAAATATTAAGAGGATTATTCATAAACAAAATTTAAGCAGTTTCTATTTTTTTTCGTATCGTAGTGAAAAAAATGTAAAATTCAATGTCCTGAAATTGCCATAGGGCAGAATGTAAAACTTCCAATTTTGAAAAGATGAAGGGATTATTTCTCCCTTTTACATTTTACATTTTGAATTTTACATTTTACATTTGTTTTCTCAGTTCTTACAAAATGTTACCCAACGAAAAATATTCCATCATTCTTGCCGATGACCACGAGATCATGCTCAATGGCCTTTCGGCCATTATCAACGCCGAGCCAAACCTACAAGTTATTGATGTGGCTCACAACGGGAGCGAATTGATTGAAATATACGAGCAACTCCATCCCGATCTCTGCATAGTGGATTTGGATATGCCTGTGATTAACGGATTACAGGCATCAGAAATGCTAATCAGGAAATACAAGGATATTAAAATTATCATCCTCACAATGCACAAGGAGAAAAGCATCCTAAAACGGGTAAAGACGATGGGAATTAAGGGTTACGTGCTGAAAACCTGCGATAGCGATGAGCTGCTTTTCGCCCTGAAAAAGGTGCTAAAGGGCAAAACCTACTTCTCCGAAGAAGTTTTTAATGCAGACTTTATTGCTCATGAAACCGAAACCTCCTATATGTCCAAAATTTCTCAGCTGACAAAGCGGGAACTCGAAATTATAAAGCTCTTGTGCGAGGGTATGAGCAACAGCAAAATTGCCGAAAAGCTATTCCTTAGCCCTAGCACTATAGACAATCACCGCACCAACATTATGCGCAAGCTGGATGTGCACAATATTGTGGAACTGACCCGATTTTGCCTAATCAACAAACTGGTATAGTTACGCTTACAATAATTTCACAAATACATTTATTTTTTACCAGGGTAATCACCCCATAAAAATCCACCGATCACCCCATTGCTTCAAGACCCCTACTCGCACCATCTTTGCAGTACAACAGTGTAAAACTATTTACTAACCTAAACTTTACTGCAATGAAAACACTATTGATTACAGCAGCATTAGCCTGCACATTTACATTTGGAGCAATAGCCCAAAAAACCTTTTCGGAACTGAATGCCCTTGACGACAAGAAGTTTGATAAAAATGTAAGGGAATGGACTATTCGTAAACCCGATTTAAAGGGGGGATCGGGACTTTTCCCCGATCTGGCAAGAACACCTATAAAAAAGGTTGCACTGGTTTCTTTTACCGTTTACTCACCCGATCCCATTGGAAAAACAACAACAAGTAAGGCTCTGAACGAGGAGGGTTTGAACCATTTTGTGACAAAGATGTATGAGTCGAACCTTCCCGTTTTGCAGCAGGAGTTCTCGGATGCAGGCATCGAGCTGCTAACCATTGAGAATATGACCGATGAGCAAAAGAATGTCCTATCTGACTTTGCCTCAACTAAATGGATGGAACGTGTATCAAAGAGCGAAAAAACCGAATATAAATCCAACTTTCTGGGCTATGAGGAAACTGGTCGCAAAACAGGGGTTGCAATGCAGGGATACCGGAACTGGCGATTAGGTTTCGCCGAGTTTAGCATGGTTTGGCTCAGCGAACCCATGTACGATTTGGCCAAGGCGCTGGGAGTTGATGCCGTGGTTTACGTAAACCACAGGTTATCAATGGACGGAAAACTTTTTGCAAATCAAACCATAATATCCATAACAGGTTGCGAAAACTCAGTAACTGGCGGACAAAAGAAGACGCTTACTGCAAGAGGATTACCCGTTATACAAATTGGTATCGACTACCCAAAACCCATTCAAATTGCGACTTTCAAGAAAAAGGATATCGAAAGTGAGGACTACGAAGGATTTGACCAATTTGTTAGTCGTTTAACTAAGAAAATCCTATCCAGCTTAAATGCTAGAACTGAGGAGATGAAGGCCGGCAAATACTAGAATTTGTTGCATTTCAATGGGGATTGTCTCAGGTAGGGAATCAATCCCCATTAAAACTTTAACAAACAATTAATAATCCTGAAACTCGTACCGCTATGAAACGCATATTTTCAACAACACTCCTCATCCTATTAACAAGTGGTGCCTTCTGCCAGTTTCTTGATACCGGATGGACCATAGGGATCCAGTCCGGTTCAAACACAATAAATCCCTCATTTAGAGAAACAAACTACAAGGATAAGTTTAACTTCACCCATATGGATGTACGGTATTTAAATGCATCCAAGAATTCTTTCAAGATGGTCGATGCATCAAGCATTCCTGATCTTCTGATTGTGCTAGGGATGGCTCTCGCCAAGAAGGAGGGTGATTTTGAATTAACGGGTAAATTGAAAAAAATTCAGGACTACGCGGGATCCAGCTACTCGGGGTATGGCTCTGATTTTTCATTTATCCAAACCACCTGGACCTGGGGTGTTAATGGTACATATGCTGGCGTGGATTTTGATTTGGGCTCAATTGGTGTAACAAAGGTTAAGAACAGTGGAGGGGGAGATGTACTGGTGGATAAAGATCCCAACGGTGATGCTTTTATTGGGGTTGGTGGTGCTGCAGGCATTGCAAACGAAAGGCTGCGAGCATTGCTTAGGGTTGATAGACTTTGGCTGGGCCGATATCAGAGCCAGAAAGGAATAGCCATTATAATTGACGGTGACTTTGCCCTAACCAACTTCCTTTACCTGGGAGCCTACTACAAATATCGTCGTTTCAACGAAGGCGATGAGGGTATAACCAAATTCTCGCAGAATACCTTTGGCTTGAAAACTGGCTTCTGGATATCCAGATAGGGACACCCCAAAAACTATGTCTGCCAACAGGGACATATTATGTTAAACATACAAAGGGCAGGGAGCGAATCTTATCTTGCAGGTTGAAGTTGCATCGTAAAGCTAAACCCAAAATTGGATTTACCGAACGATGAGGGTAAATAGCACTGTTGGCATTGTTTACTTCTTCACTCTCTTCTGTACATTCAGGTTTTGCACCTGCCCTTCATTACTACAATACAACCTTGTCTAAAATCTCAAATACTTCATTTAATTTGAAGAGAAATCAGGTGAAATTTAAAACCTACCAACCATAATTTTCATTGACATCAATACTGAAGAAAACTTAAAAAAATTCCTTTTTCTATCACCCTATAAATTCAATGTCATGCAAATCAAGCGAATAATAGCAATTGTCCTGTTCCTGATAATTATAAAGGTTTATGGTCAGCAACCCGAAATTGTAGTACAAACTGGGCATATCGAAAAAATAAATTCTATAGATGTTAGCAATGATGGAAAAAGAATAATAACTGGCAGCTCTGACCGAACGGCTAAGCTATGGGATATTGAGACTGGAAAAGAGATGAAAACATTTTCAGGGCATACCAGCGATGTTTATGCAGTGGCCTTTTCACCCGATAACAAGATGGTTATTACCTGCAGTTCCGATAAAACAGCGGTGCTATGGGATATTGAATCGTGCGAAAAAGTAAGAACTTTTATCGGTCATACAAGCGATATCCGCACGCTTGATTATAGTCCCGATGGGAAATCTTTTATTACCGGCAGTTTCGATAAAACGGTTCGTTTGTGGGATATTGAAACTGGAAACACCATACGTGTATTTAAGCATCAGGGAAACGATTGCCGTATTACTTCCGTTTCGTTTAGCCCCGATGGTAAAAAAATTGTTTCAGGAAACAGCCTTGGAGTTGTCAAGCTATGGGATACTGAAACAGGAAAGGACCTAAAAACTTTTGCTGGTCACAACAATTGGGTTTGGTGCGTTGCAATTAACCCAAATGCCAACCTGATAGCCTCTGGGAGTGATGATAAGAGTTTAGTTCTGTGGAATGTTGATGATGAAAACGATAAGGTAATTATTAGCGAAAAAATTTACAAATTTAAGTCGGTTACATTCAGCCCCGATGGTAAAGCTATAGCTGGTGGTACTTGGAATGGCGATATTGCCATTTACGATCTGAAAGGGAAAGTGCAAAAAATCCTCAAAGGACATTCCTCGTCAGTAATTTCGTTGATATATATTTCCAATGGGAAAGTTTTAGTATCTGCCAGCAACGATAAATCCATAAGATTATGGGATGTAGATAGCGGACAAGAAATAAAAACTATAAAAGGTTTGGCAAGCCAGGTAAATTCTGTTTCGGTTTGCCATAATGATAAGCTGATTGCCACCGGTAATAGCGACAAAAAAATAAAACTTTGGGATCTTGAGCGTGGAAAAGTTACTAAATCCATGAGCGGACATACCTATTTTGTTAATTCGGTTTCATTTAGCCCCGATGGCAAAACTCTTGTTTCCGGAACCTGGGACGAAACGGTTAAGCTATGGAACGTGGAAAATGGGAAAGAAATCAGAACTCTTCTTGGGCACGATGACTTTGTTAGCTCCGTGGCATTTAGCCCCGATGGGAGAAAAGTAATTTCGGGCAGTAACGATGAAAAAATTTTGCAATGGAATGCTGAAGATGGAAAGCTCATTAGCACCCTCGATGAGCATTTAAAAGCGGTATCAACGGTTGCCTATAGCCCTGATGGTAATAGGATAGCATCAGGCAGTTTTGACCATACAGTTATGATATGGGATGCTCAAAGTGCAGCATTGTTAAAAACCTTTAGTGGGCATTCCAACCCTGTACTTGCCGTTGCAATTAGCCCAGATGGGAAAAAAGTTATATCGGGGAGCTGGGATAAAACCATAAAAGTTTGGGACATAAACAGCGGAAAAGAATTAAGAACACTTTCTGGCCACAAATCCTACGTTTACTCGGTTTCAGTTAGCCCCGACAGCAAATTGATCGCATCAGGAAGCTCCGATAATACCATTAGGCTTTGGGATATTTCAACTGGGAAAGAACTAAAGGTGTTAGCTGGCCATACCAATGCGATTAGCAATGCGGTTTTCACATCAAATGGAAAATGTTTAGTATCGGGGGGTTACGATGGAAAATTGATTATTTGGGATGTTGACAAAGGCCAAGAGGTAGCCTCGTTAATCTCAGTTGACGATAACGACTACCTGATCACTACCCCTGATAAGTATTATACCGCTTCGAAAGCAGCCTCCAATGGCGTAGCTTTTCTTTTGGGCGACAAGGTATTTCCTTTTGAGCAGTTCGACCTAAAGCTTAATCGCCCTGACATTGTAATCCAACGCCTTGGCTTGGCCGATGAGAATCTGATTACTGCGTATAGAAACGCCTACCTCAAGCGTCTCAAGAAGATGAATTTTACCGAAGATATGCTGAGCGACGATTTTCATCTTCCTGAATTAACCTTATCCACTCAAAATATTCCCATCTCAACGTCAAATAAGAGCTTAACGATTTCTGTTAACGCCAAAGATTCTAAATATCTACTTGATAGATTGAATGTTTATGTAAACGATGTGCCCATTTATGGGACTAATGGTATTGACTTAAGGGGCAAAAAAATATCCGAAATTAAGCAGAACATAACCCTTCAGCTAATGAATGGCAATAACAAGGTGCAGGTATCTGTGCTTAACAGCAAAGGGGCTGAGTCGTTAAAACAAACCTTCAATATTAAATTAACAGGGCCAGAAGTCAAACCCGAATTGCATATTGTTTCAATTGGAGTATCAGAATTTAAAGATGAAAGCTATAATCTTACCTATGCTTCAAAAGATGCCAACGATATTGCAACCAGCTATAAGCAGAGTGGTATTTTCTCTAATGTTGTAGTTCATCCTTTTTATAACGCCAATGCCACCAGGGAGAACATCCTGAAGGTAAAGGAAATGCTTATGAAAACTAAGGTCGATGATTTTGTGCTGCTATTCGTTGCTTCACACGGCCTTCTCGATAATAATCTCGATTACTTTATAGCCACTCACGATATGGATTTCAGCAACCCATCAGCAAAGGGTTTGCCCTATGATGAAGTGGAGAACCTGCTCGATGGAATTCCTGCGCTAAGAAAGTTAATCCTTATCGATGCCTGCCACTCTGGTGAGGTGGATAAGGATGATGCAATCCTTGCTGATGCCAAAGTTCAGGGAGGAACAGTTTCTGCCCGAGGATTTAAAACCGTGAAGAGGAAGGAGGATCAACTGGGAATTGAGAACTCCTTTGAACTGATGCAGGAACTCTTCGCTGATCTCCGTCGTGGTACAGGTGCCATGGTAATTTCTTCTGCCGGCGGCGCCGAGTTCGCCTTCGAGAGCAGCGAGTGGAAGAATGGCGTATTTACCTATTCTATACTTGAAGGAATCCGAACTGGCAAAGTTGATACCAATAAGGATGGCGAAATAGTGGTTTCCGAGCTTCGCAACTATGTTTTTGCACGAGTAAAGGAGCTAACGCAGGGCAAGCAAAACCCCACATCACGTCAAGAGAATTTAGAGTTTGATTTTAGGGTATGGTAGGTGCTACGAAATGAAATTTTACTTACCTTTTGACCAAGAAAATTGTTATCTCATTTAATAAACTATTGGTATGATTTTAAAAAGAACTATTGCAGCCGTAGTCCTGACAGCAACAGTGTCAATATACAGCAATGCCCAACCCCCCGAATGGGCTGATGTAAAGATCCGTTCAATACGCTATAACGATTCTGAATACCTTGTTGGCTTTGCCTCGGAGCCCAACTCGCAGAAGGAAAATCCTGCTGCTCTGTTAGCCCGCCTCGAAAGCTATGCTAAGGGGCAGCTAATTGAATACATTCAGGTTACCGTACGTAGCGAGACCGAGTTGCGGGTTACCGAATCGGACAGCAAGCACCAGCAGAGCTACATGAGCATGAACTCTAGCTCTTCGAACCTTAGCCTTACCGGGTTAAAGGTTGAAAAAGCCTACGACGAGAAGGGAAAGACAGGATATGCTATGGCTTATGCCAGAAGGAGCGAGCTGCTTGGCTACTACAAAAAACTGATTAAGAGCAACCTTGTAGATGCTGAGGTAAAGGTTAAATCGGCCCAGGAAGCCATGAAATCCAATAACGGAGAGCAGGCGCTTAAGCTTGCCCTCGAGGCAATTTCAATTATCCCAGCCATAGAGCAAGCGCAGAGCGTTGTTTTTGCGCTGAGAAAGGGTTCTGTAACCGATGAGGATACCCAGATGTTGCGTCTGGCAGGCAACAAGGGCAACATAGAGGATCTGATGCGGCAGGTTCAGCGAAGTAGCGGTAACACCATCGATGATATCAGCTATTTCTTGACTAGGGGTCTATTTCTGCAAACAGGCAAACTCAACACACCTATATCCCTATCGAATTTCACCTATCAGGACACAAAGATTGGTAGCGAGCTCTCCAACAGGCTTAACCAATCGCTTAGCTCCAAACTGGTTGAGAATGGGTACCAGGTAACCGCATCGGGGGTAAAGGCTGAAGGCTTGGTGCTTACCGGAACATACTGGAAGGAGCCATCGGATTTAAAACTTTTTGCCACCCTCAAAAAAACCGACGGAACGCTGGTGGCTTCTGCCGAAGCATACCTTCCTCTCAGCTGGGCTGAGGGTAGCGGGGTGAAGTACCTACCCGAGAACTTCGAAGAGGCCTACTCGCGCATGCGGGTTTTTAACAAGGATGAGGTGGTTAAGGGTGACCTTAACGTTGAAATATGGACCAATAAGGGGGACGAAAACCTGGTTTATACCGAGGGTGAAAGGCTGAAATTTTTTGTAAGAGTCAACAAGGAGTGCTACATCAGGATGATATACTATTTGGCTGATAATCAATCGGTACTACTTATGGACAACTACTATGTGGCTGCCCACATGGCCAACAAGGTAATTGAACTGCCCGATGAGTTTGAATGCGCAGAGCCCTTTGGGGTGGAAACCCTGCAAGTGAATGCCCAAACCCAACCATTTAGCCCGTTAAGAACTCGCTCCATGTATGGCTACCAGTTTATCGATGAATCATTCGATGATATCATTTTAGGTACAAGGGGGTTTAAAAAGGTTGATGATAAACCGATGGACAAGGCTGAGAAACGGATTGTATTTACCACCATGCCCAGATGATATGCTATTCCGAAAAGAGAAGGAGAAGCAATCCCTTTACCCATTTTAGAAAATTGCTTCTCCCTCTCACCGCTTAGTGCGTTCATCTGCCTTTCAATCA